>JBFJUC010000147.1:0-6551 GCA_041624875.1 Alcanivorax sp. | reverse complement strand
TCCCGTTGTTCGTAGAAGGCGGCGATGCGGCCGGCGGCTTCCTGGGCTTCGCGGGCCAGCAAGGGGTTGTCCAGGTCGTCGCCGAGCCGGCCGCCGAACTTCTTGACGAAGTTACCGGTGCGGCTGGCGATATTGACTACCTTGCCCACCAGGTCGGTGTTCACGCGCTGGGCGAAGTCTTCCAGGTTGAGGTCGAAATCGTCGACCCGGCTGTTCAGTTTGGCGGCGAAGTAGTAGCGCAGGTATTCCGGATCCAGATGGTCCAGGTAGGTGCGCGCCATGATGAAGGTGCCGCGGGACTTGGACATCTTGGCGCCGTTCACGGTGACGAAACCGTGACTGAAGATGGCGGTGGGTTTGCGCAGGCCGGCACCGTCGAGCATGGCCGGCCAGAAAAGCCCGTGGAAGTTGATGATGTCCTTGCCGATAAAGTGATACAGCTCGGCGTCGGAATCCGCTTTCCAATACGCGTCGAAATCGATGCCTTCACGTTCGCACAGATTCTGGAAACTGGCCATGTAACCCACCGGCGCGTCCATCCACACGTAGAAATACTTGCCGGGATAGCCGGGAATCTCGAAGCCGAAATAGGGTGCTTCCCGGGAAATGTCCCAGGGCTGCAGGTCTTCCATCCACTCCTGCAGCTTGTTGGCCACGCCTTCCTGCAGCGAGCCGGAACGGGTCCATTCGCGCAGCAGCGGTTCGAACTTGGGCAAGTCGAAGAACAGTTGGGTGGTTTCCTTCTCCACCGGCGTGGCGCCGCTCACCGCCGAATACGGGTCAATCAATTCAGAGGGCGAATAGGTGGCGCCGCAGGCTTCGCAATTATCGCCGTACTGGTCGGCGGTCTTGCACTTGGGGCAGGTGCCACGCACGAACCGGTCGGCGAGGAACATGCCTTTTTCCGGGTCGTACAGCTGGGTGATGGTCTTTTCAAGAATGTAGCCGGCGTCCTTGTTGCGCTGGAAAATCATTTCCGAGAGCGCTTTGTTCTCCGGGCTGTGGGTGCTGTAGTAGTTGTCGAAGCGAATCTGGAAGGCGGCGAAGTCGCGCTCGTGCTCGGCTTTCACCTGCTCGATCTGCTGCTCCGGCGTGATGCCTTTCTCTTCCGCCTTGAGCATGATGGCGGTGCCGTGGGCGTCATCGGCGCAAACGTAGAGGCACTGCTCGCCGCGCAGCTTCTGGAAGCGCACCCAGATGTCGGTCTGGATGTATTCCAACAGGTGGCCCAGATGGATCGGGCCGTTGGCGTAGGGCAGGGCGCTGGTGACCAGTATCTTGCGGGGTGCTTCGCTCATGGAGAACTTCAACGTCGGCAGAAAAACGAACCGACATGATACTGGCCCACGCCGGCCATTTCATCCGTCGCGATCAGTCGTCGCCGGCGGAAAGCGCCCGGTTGCGCTGCAGCGCCTCCAGCACCTGGGAGCGCGACACCGGTTTGCTGAGATAGTCGTCGACGCCGGCGTCGCGGGCTTTTTGCACGTAGTCGCCGGCGGCGTGGGCGGACAGGGCGATAATCCAGCAGGGGTCCACGTCCCGGTGCTGCTCGAACAGGCGGATCTCGCGGGTCGACTGGTAGCCGTCCATAACCGGCATTTCGCAGTCCATGAAGATCACGTCCCAGTTGCCGGGGCGCTCGCTCACCCGGCGCAACGCCTGGGCGCCGTCATTAAGCAGGGTGGCCTGAATACCGATGGAGCGCAGGATGCTGTCGATCACCAGCTGGTTGACGGCGTTGTCTTCCACCACCATCACGTTCAGCCGGCGCAGGCCGGGGTGCTCCGCCGGGCTGTTGGGCGGTCTGGCGGCGGGCTCGGTCTGGTCGAGGCGCTCTTGAAGCTGGGTGGAAAGCGTGTGTTTGAGCGCCCGGGACGACACTGGCGTCTCCACCAGCAGTATGTCGCCGGGCAGCTCGCCGGTGATTTCCGCGCCGGTGGCCTGGAGAATCAATAGGGGCGGACCGCCAAGCCGTTTGCGGATATCGATCAGTTCCGAGCGGCGGGCCAGGTTGGCCTCCGAGGCCAGCAGAATGTCCGCCCGGGGGGCGTCCGCGCTGAGGCCCGCCAGGGCCTGCTCGCAGTCCGCGAATTCGATCACGCTCAGCCCCCAGCGGGCCATCAGTTGAGACAGGCTCAGCGACAGGGAGGCGTTTTCGTTGATCATCATCACCTGGTGGCCGGCCAGCGGGTTCTTCTCGCGGCTGGGGGCACCGACCCGGGTGGGCAGGGTAAGCCAGAAGGTGGCACCGCGCCCCAGCGAACTGGACACGCCGATCTCGCCACCCAGCAATTCGGTAAGCCGTTTGCATATGGTCAGGCCGAGCCCGGCGCCCTGCGACTTGTGGCGGCTGCTCCGGGCGCCCTGGCTGAACACCTGGAACAGGTTCTGCTGCTGGGCCTCGTCCAGGCCGATACCGGTGTCGACCACCTCCAGCATCATCACGCACTGGCCCTGGTTGTCGGGGGGCTGGCGCACGCTCAGGTGCAACGCGACCTGGCCCTGATCGGTGAATTTGTAGGCGTTGCTGAGCAGGTTGGTGAGGACCTGCTTCACGCGGATCGGATCGGTGTGGATGCGCTGCGGCACGCGGGAATCGATGTAGGTGTAGAGCGGCACCCGGGTTTCCGACGCCCGCAGCGAAAACAGCCGCACGCAGTCGTCCACCAGGTGTTCCACGTCCACTTCCTGATATTCCAGTTCCAGCTTGCCGGATTCGATCCGCGAGTAATCAAGAATGTCGTTAATCACCGTCACCAGCGACTGGGTGGATTGGTAAATGGTGTCCACGTACTGCGCTTGCTGGCCGTTGAGCGTGGTGCGCCGCAACAGATCGGTCATGCCGATAATGCCGTTCATGGGGGTGCGAATTTCGTGGCTCATGGTGGCCAGGAACTCACTTTTCGCCTGGTTGCGCGCGCCGGCCTTGAAGGCGTCCATTTCCGCCACCGCCTTGTCGCGCACGGACAGGGCATGGGCTTCCTTGAGGCGGTTGATGCGCCGCGCCAGGGCCAGCGACAGCAGTACCACCTCCAGGAACACGCCCACCTGCAGCAGATTTTCGGTAAAGCTGTTGCGCGGCACGATGCCGTACTTGTTCAGCGACATGGCGGCGGCGCCGACCAGAAAGCACAGCCAGGCCAGGGTGAACACCCGCGCATCGGGGTCGCCGGCTTTAGTGCGCAGCAGTCCGATCAGCAGAATGCTGAAATCCATCGCCAGGATCGCCAGCACCGCCACCGGAATCAGCAGCTCCCGGCTGATGAAGGGGGCCGCCAGAAGCAGTGCCACGCCCAAACCCACCAAGCCTCTCAGCAATCGCGCCAGCGGCGGTGACCGCTCCGGCAGGCCCAGGAAGTGAAGGGTGAACAGCGACGGCAGGAGCACCAGCAGCGGCAACAGGTAGTGCAGAATGTACTGGCTGATCAGCGCCGAGCCCGGCCACAGATACTTCTGCGCGTAGCCATGCAGGACCGCCATGAACAGGGTGATCGCCAGCGACCAGAGCACGTACAGCAGGTAGGCTTTTTCGCGGATCGAGAAGAACAGCGACAGGTTGTAGAGAATCATCACCAGCATGCCGCCAAAAAACAAACCCTGAACCAGCGTATGCGCCAGCGTAGCGGACTGGAACGCGGGGTTGCTCATCAACTCCAGAGGCAGTTGAATGCTGTGAGGGGAGACCACCTTGAGGTACAGGTCCCGTTGCTCGCCGGGGGGCAGCTCGAACGGAAAAGAAGGCGTTGCTTCGGCGCCGACGCGCTCATTGAAGGCATTGTCCATGCCGGCGCTGAAGTGGGCGAGCCGTTCGCCGCTGGGGGCCAGCACATAGGTGTCCAGTTGCCCCAGCAGGGCGTAGTTCACCACCAGGCGCCATTCGCTCTCGGGGTTGTCCCGGTTGCGCACGGCGAAGTGGAACCAGCAGTGCTCGGCGGTGAACCCGAGGTTGGCGATTTCGTTGCCGGTGGCCCGCCAGGGCCAGGCATCGGGGTTCTGGAACAGCTGCTCCGACGCCGGTGATTCGGTCGCCGGGGTACAAAAATAACGAACCGCCGGATACGGCCGTAGGGTGTCGGTTTGTGAGGTCAATACCGCTGCGTCGCCGCCGCGGGCCGTGCCGGCGACCGCGCCCAACAGCAAGATCAAAGCGGCGAACCGCAAGGTGTGAGATACCGCATCTTGCAACAAAATAACCGCCACCCCGCTAAGTAATCTTTCAGGATGCTAGCAGTGCTTCACAGGTGGCTCAATCAGTGACGTATCCGCGCGCTCTTTGGGGGAAGGACAGATGCAGAGCAGGGTAGAGCCTTTTGCCGTCGGCCCGATCGTAGGCACCGCCGGCCAGACCAGCGTTCGTATTCTGGGCGTGATGCCCACCGCAGCCTTGAGCGCCGGCCAGAAAGCGCCGCATGGCCGCATACGCTGGCGGCTTGACGGCGAGCAGCGCTGGCGCGGGCCGGTGCATTTTCGCATCAACGGTAACTTCGACAGCAGCGGCGTGGTAGTGCTGCGGGATCTGGAGCCGGGGCGGCGCTATCAGTTCCAGGCCGGCGCGGTGGCGCTGGCGGACAGCGAGGATAAGGCGCTGGACTGGGGGCACGTGAAGACCGGCCATTTTCGTACCGCGCCGGCCTCGCCCCGGGCGCCGGTGAGCTTCCTGTTCGGTTCCTGCTGCTACCGTTTCGTGGGTCTCGACCACGAGGTCGAGGACGGCCGCGCCGACCGTATATTCTCCCGCATGGCGGACAACGCCGCCGCCAGCCCGACGGATTTCGTGCTCTACGGCGGCGATCAGGTGTACGCCGACGCCACCTGGAAAGTGGGCGCCGCCTCGTCCCAACGGGAATATTTCGACCTCTACCGCCAGAGTTTCGGCCAGCCCAACATCCGCCGGCTGATGGCCAACTATAACCACCATATGATCCTCGACGACCACGAGATCGAGAATAACTGGCCGGCGCGCGCCAACCCGGATCTATGGACCAGTAAATACCCGGCCGCCATGAAGGCGTACCAGATCTACCAGGCCGCCCACTCCCCGGCGGTGCCGCTGAATGCGGAAGGCACCCGCCTGGAGTGTGACCCGGATGCGCTTTGGTACCGCTTCCGCTGGGGCTGCGCGGACTTCTTCCTGATGGATTTGCGCACCGAGCGTGTACTGAGCCGCTGGCCCTGGCAACGCAAGATCATGTCCCGCGCCCAGGAAGACGCGGTGGTGGCCTGGCTCGAGGAGGAACCGGACCGGGTGAAATGCCTGGTGTCCTCGGTGCCGTTGTTTCCCGAGCAGCGTTGGCCATTCCGCGGGCAGGACAGCTGGGAAGGCTTCGTCGCCCAACGCCAGCGGCTGGTGGACGCTATCCACGACAGCGGCTGTCGGCGATTACTGGTGCTCAGCGGCGATGTGCACGCGTCCCTGTACGCCCGTCTCGACCGGCGCGGGCGAACGCCGATCCACGGCTGGATCTGCTCCGGGCTGTTCTGGCCCACCGCGCTAATGGCGTTTCGCTGGTACCGGCCGATGATTCGCGACCAGCACAGCCTGCGTGGTCTTTGGAAGCCTTCCCTGGGCCGCGTCACGGTGCCCGGTGAGGTTTACAGCCGGGACGCGTTCTCCCGCGTGAGCGTGGATGAGAACGGCGCCACCCTGGCGCTGTTCGACCGCGACGGCAAGCCGGTGGATAACGCCGGGGCGCGGATCAGGTGGTAATAACGTCGCCAAGAATGAGCAAATCTCTTACACGAATTGACGGCGATGGCTTATAGGTAAGAGCCAACCGGGCTCTTATATTGGATCGGGCAAGGACGCGAAAGAACACGGACGTTCCTTTCGGTACAGACGCCCGCTCTCCCCAGGCGGGCGCTCTTTTTCTCCCTCCCTTCAATCTCTCACTCGCCACCTCGCCCTGGCTGGAGCATCCCGCTGCCTCGGAAGGCCCCACCATTGCCCCGCGTCTCCGATACGGAGCACGCGACTTGCGTTACGAACGCCGTGGGCGATAATGGCGCCGCCGCCTGACCGCCAGCCGGGCGGGCCACCAACAGGAGACGTCATGGCCGACCCCACCGACAGCGACATTCTCAGAGCCAAGCTTAACCAGGAAACCGCCAAGGCGGACTGGAAAGAGCTGCAACCGTTCTTCGCCCGTGGCCAGACCGTGGCGGTGGCCGGTGATCTGGATCTGATCGAAGTGGCCGTGGCGTTTGCCGAGGACCGGGCGGAACAGCTCAAGCAATGGCGTGACCAGGGCCGCGTGGGCGGCGTCAGCGACGAGCAGGCGGGCACCTGGTTCGAATCCGAACAGGCACTTTGGACCGTCGTCGTGATGCCCTGGGTACTGGTGCAGCCGGTACGCCCCCACTGACCACTCTGATTCGATAATCCGCTATTGCGTTTCCCATCGGGCTGCCCATAATGCTGTCCATATGATCAGTATTTGGAGGCAGTATGGCCACCAGCGCATCCAACCGCGGCACCCTCAGCCGCCACCCGGGCCGCTTTCAGGTTACCACCGTGGTCAGCGACGAGACGGACACCGCCCGGCCCACCCGCT
>JBFJUC010000146.1:0-6555 GCA_041624875.1 Alcanivorax sp. | reverse complement strand
GGCGTTGATCAGCGCGGCGACCAGTACCTGCCGGCTGTCGCGGGCGCGCAGGGTGGCGGCCACGCCGTTGGTGGTGCGCATGATCAGATAGCGGCCGCGTACATCGGTGTGGCGTATTTCCCAGGGCGAGTTGCCGTGGTCGAAGCCTTCGATAGGCAGCGCCTGCACTTCGCCCACCAGAAGGCCTTCCCGGTAGTCTTCGCGCAGCCGGAAGGCGTCGTCGGCACTGGACACCGGGTAGATATGGCTGGCACCGCCCAGAAACGCTTCGTGACTGGTGGTGAACGCACGGATCACATCGATGATCACGGTGATGCCGTTGATGTTGTGCGGCGGGTTATGCCCTTGGGCGATGCTGATTTTCATGGGCGCGGCCGTTTGCGAAACGAAGAGGGCATTATGAAGGACGTTCGCCGCCGGTGTCAGTGTTCGGCCTTCAATGTTCTCGCCAAGGCCCAGACGCGCACTTCCTGGGCGCCGCCTTCCAGCAGGGCGCGGCTGGCAGCGCGGGCGGAGGTGCCGGTGGTCATCACATCGTCGATCAGCAGGATGCGCCGGTAGCGGGCGCCGGGCCGTGCCACGAAGGCGTGGCGAAGATTGCGTACCCGTTCCGCGCGCCCCAGGCCCTGTTGGTGGCCGGTGGGGCGGTGCCGCAGCAGCAGCGGCGCCACCGGGCGCCGCCAGTGGCGGGCGAGTATCAGCGCCAACCGCTCCGCCTGGTCGAAGCCCCTTGCCAGCCGGCGCCGCCAGTGGGCGGGCAGAGGACAGAGCACCTCGGCGTCTGGCCAGGGCAGCGGCTGCTCACGCAGCAAGGGTTCCAGGGCCCGTTCCGCCGGCAGGCAGCCCTTGTGCTTGTAGGCGTTGATCAGGCGGTCCAGTGGAAATTGATAAATCCAGTGGCAGTAGGTGGTGGTGAACGGCGGCGGCCGCCGCAGGCAGCGCCCGCACAGCGCACCGCCGTCGGTGCCGGGCAGCCCGCAGCGGCAAAGCGGATCATACAGGGCGCCGCCGTCGCGCAGCTCTCCAGTGCACAGCCGGCAAAGGCCCCGCGTGCTGCGCCGGCCGCACAACAGGCAGGGCTCGGCAAGATCGAACCACATCCGTGTCCTCCGTCTCCCTTGGTGTGTAAGGCGCCATCATCGCCCCGGTGGCGGGACCCGCCCAGTCGACATCCTCTCAAGGCCGTGTAGGCCGTGGCTGGAATCCCGGTAAGCCGAAGCGCCGGTGAAGGGAGATTCACGTATTTTTGACATAAAGTTAAGAATGGTTATCATTTGCGCCCAGTGACGTAGCCAGGACTCCCCAAGCCATCGTCGAAGACACCAACTGGGGGCCAACTATGTCTGTATTACGCTTTTCCCGTCTTTCCCTCTGCCTGATTCTGACGGGCAGTCCCATGCTGCACGCGGCCGGCGACGATACCGAGAATAGCCATGAACTGGACACCATCGACGTGGTCGGCGCGTCCGTGGACGGCTACGACGCCGGCATGACCACGGAAGGGTCCGGCAGCTACACCAGCGGCGCCAGCAACACCGCTACCCGCATGGTGCTGTCACCCCGGGAAACGCCCCAGTCGGTGACCGTGATCACCCGCGAGCAAATGGAGGACTTCGGCCTCAACAGCGTTGCCGAGGTGATGCGGCGGACCCCTGGGGTCACTGTCAACGCCCAGGACACTGAAAGGCTCACCTTCAGCGCCCGGGGTTTCGACATTACCAATTTCCTCTACGACGGCATGCCGTCCATGCGCAGCAGCACCCTGGGTAAGCAGAGCGCCCACGCGGACACCTTTATCTACGACCGGATCGAAGTGCTGCGCGGCGCCAGTGGTCTGTTGCACGGCATCGGTAACCCGTCCGCCACCATTAACCTGGTGCGCAAGAAGCCCACCCGGGAATTCGCCGGGCAGGCGGGCCTGGAAGCGAACAGCTGGAACGGCTACCGGGGCGAGCTGGATGTGGGCGGCCCGCTGACCGAGGACGGCCAGGTGCGTGGCCGGTTTGTCACCGCCTACGAGCAGGGCGAGTCCTTCCTGGATCACTACGAAAACGAAAAGCAGGTGTTCTATGGGGTTCTGGAGGCGGATATCTCCGAGAACACCATGCTCACCCTGGGCGTGGATTCCATGGATTACGACCCGGAAGGTTCCACCTGGGGCGGCGTGCCGCTGTTCTACAGCGATGGCGGCATCGCCGATCTGGACCGGGACACCAACCCGGCCACCGATTGGAGCAGCTGGGCACAGGAGGCCCGCACCGCCTTCATGAACCTGGAGCATCAGTTCAATAGCGGCTGGTACGGCAAGCTTGCCTACACCTACCAGGAAAACAATTACGACGCTCAACTGGCTTCCGCCGGTGGCGGGACCCTGAACCGGGACGGCAGCGGGCTGACGTTCTGGTCCGGTCGCTATAGAGAAGATAAAACCCAGCATACCTTCGACGCCTATGCCAACGGCCCCTTCGAGTTGTTCGGCCGGCACCATGAGCTGATCGTTGGCGCCAGCTATTCGCGCAGCAAGGTGGACTACATCGGCCAGCCTTCGGTGAACTTCGACAGCACCCTGGACAATCTTTTTACCTGGGAGGGTGACCGGGCCAAGCCGCTGTGGGGTGATATTAATACCGATGAAAACGAGCGCGCCTCACAGACCGGTTTGTACGCCACCGCCCGCTTCAAGCCCACCGACGACCTGGCGGTCATCACCGGCGCCCGTGTGGTGGATTGGCGGGTTGACCGGGGCGGCTTTAACTGGAGCGGTAATTTCGCCGAGCGCTACCAGGAAAACGGCGAGGTGGTGCCCTTCGCGGGCGTGGTGTACGACCTCACCGAGCGTCACTCGGTCTACGCCAGCTACACCAGTATTTTCCAGCCGCAAACTCAGCGGGATCGGAACAACCGGATTCTCGATCCGGAAGAAGGAAACAGTTACGAGGCGGGGCTCAAAAGCGAGTTCCGGGGCGGCCGTCTGAACACCAGTGTGGCGGTGTTCCGTGTCGACCAGGACAACCTGGCCGAGGGCACCGGCGAGCCGATCCCCGGTGGCCCGCCCAATTCCGAGGCGTACCGGGCCGTGGATGGCGCGCAGACCAACGGCTTCGAGCTGACCGCCTCCGGCGAGATCCTGCCGCGCTGGCAAATGCTGGCCGGCTACACCCACCGGGTCACCGAAGACCCGGACGGCGACGAGCTGAATACCACCTCCCCCGAGGAGATGGTGCGCCTGTCCTCCCGCTACCGGTTGAGCGGGCGCCTGAGCGGGCTCACCGTGGGCGCAGGAGTGGCCTGGCAAAACCGGACCCACGCCTTCGTCACCCGCCCGGGCCAGAGCGGCGATTATAAGTTCGTCCAGGACAGCTACACCCTGGTGGATCTGATGGCCCGCTACCGCTTCAATCCGGCGCTGGCGGTGACCGCCAATGTCAGCAACCTCACCGACGAGAAGTACTACAACAACCTGGGCTTCTATAACGGCGGCTACTACGGCGATGCCCGACAATACAGCCTCAAGCTTAACTACAATTTCTAAAGGTATGAGCGGTCAATAAATAGCCACTGGTTAACCTTGTTACTTGTTTGAAGTTGACAGGGGCGAAGGCGCTGCTAGTCTGAAGCGGTCTGTTCAGAGAGAATTCATCATGACTGTAGCCGCCGCCACGCCCCTGTCCGAAGCCGCCCCGAACGCCGTACGCCATGACTGGCATCGCGGTGAAATCGAGGCGCTGTTCAGCCTGCCGTTCAACGATCTGATATTCCGGGCCGCCGCCGTGCACCGCCAGTATTTCGATCCCAACGCGGTGCAGGTGAGCACGCTGCTGTCGATCAAAACCGGCGCCTGCCCGGAAGACTGCAAGTACTGCTCTCAATCCGGCCACTACAACACCGAGTTGGAAAAGGAAAAGCTGCTCGAGGTGGAGCGCGTGCTGGAAGAGGCCCGCGCCGCCAAGGACAATGGCGCGTCGCGGTTCTGCATGGGCGCCGCCTGGCGCAGTCCGCGCGCCAAGGACATGCCCTATGTGCTGGATATGGTGCGCCAGGTGAAGTCCTTGGGGCTGGAAACCTGTATGACCCTGGGCATGCTTGACGAGGGGCAGGCGCAAAGCCTGGCAGAGGCCGGCCTGGACTACTACAACCACAACCTGGACACCTCGCCGGAATACTACGGCCAGGTGATCACCACCCGCACCTACAGCGACCGTCTTACCACCCTGGCCAATGTGCGCGACGCCGGTATGAAGGTGTGTTGCGGCGGCATTGTCGGCATGGGTGAGAACCGTAACGACCGGGTCGGTCTGCTACAGCAGCTGGCCAATCTGCCGGAGCATCCGGAGTCGGTGCCGATCAATATGCTGGTCAAGATCGAAGGCACGCCGCTGGCGGACGTGGACGACCTGGACCCGTTTGAGTTCGTGCGTACCGTGGCGGTGGCGCGAATTCTGATGCCGGCCTCCTATGTGCGGCTGGCCGCCGGGCGCCAGGAAATGAACGACGAGGCCCAGGCCCTGTGTTTCATGGCCGGCGCCAACTCCATGTTCTACGGCGAGCGTCTGCTGACCACCGACAACCCGGAAGCCAGCCACGACCACCAGCTGTTCAAGCGCCTGGGTATCCATTCCCTGGACCCGCGCCACGAGGCTTCCGACGAGGCCCACGAGGAAGCGCTGCGCCAGCAAGTGGCGGAGAACGAAGCGGCGCAAAGCGGCCTGTTTCACGATGCCCTGGCCAGCACCGGCCAGCCTCGGCGTGGCGCCAAGCACGTGCTGGACAAGGACACCGGCCGCCCCGCCCATCGGAAGCTGGACGCCTGAACCGCGCGGAGTCCCCTCTTGGCTTTCGATCTTTCCGCGCGCCTGGACCAACGGCGCGCCCGGCAGCGCTTCCGCCAGCCGACGCTGATGGACGGCCCCAGTGGCCGCACAGCGGTGGTGGGCGGCCGTGAACACCTGAATTTCTGCGCCAACGACTACCTGGGCCTGGCCAGCGACCCGGACGTGGTGGCGGCCTTCCGCGATGCCGCCGATCGCTGGGGCGTGGGCAGTGGCGCCTCCCATCTGGTGTGCGGTCATCAGCGCCCGCACCAGATGCTGGAAGAGGCCCTGGCGGCGCACACCGGCCGCGAGCGCGCACTGCTGTTCTCCACCGGCTATATGGCCAATATCGGCGCCATCACCGCCTTGGTCGGCAAGGGCGACGCCCTGTTCCAGGACCGCCTTAACCACGCCTCCCTGCTAGACGCGGGCCTGCTCAGCGGCGCCCGCTTCCGACGCTTCGTCCACAACGACGCCGACGCCCTGGCCGCGCAACTGGCGCGCAGCAACGCCGAACGCAAGCTGGTGGTCACCGACGGGGTGTTCAGCATGGACGGCGACCAGGCGCCGCTTTCCGCCTATCTGGACGCCTGCGAGGCGGACGATGCCTGGTTGATGGTGGACGACGCCCACGGCCTGGGCGTGCTGGACCGCCAGGGCCGGGGCACCGCGTTCGAGCAAGGGGTTAACGAGCGGGTGCCGGTCTATATGGGTACCCTCGGCAAGGCGCTGGGCACCGCCGGCGCCTTCGTGGCCGGTTCCCACGAACTGATCGAAACGCTGATCCAGTTCGCCCGCACCTATGTCTACACCACCGCCATGCCCGCCGCCGTGGCCGCCGCCACCTTGGTGAGCCTGGACAAGGCGCGCCGGGAGCCGCAACGCCGCGAGCATCTGAGCGCGCTGATTCAACGGTTCCGCCGTGGGGCCGCCGAGCTGGGCTACACGCTGATGGATTCCGACACCCCGATTCAGCCGATCCTGATCGGCGACGACGGCGCGGCGTTGGCGCTAAGCCGCGCCCTGGCGGCGCACGGCGTGCTGGTGTCCGCGATCCGCCCGCCCACGGTGCCCGAGGGCCAGGCACGGCTGCGCGTCACCCTTTCCGCCGCCCACCGGGAGGCGGACGTGGACCGCCTGCTGGGCGCCCTGGAGGACAACCCATGCCGCGCTTGATCCCCTTTCACAACACCTACAAGGCCACCGGCGTCAGCGACGACCAGGCCCAGGACATCGTGCTGATCCACGGCTGGGGCCTGCACGCCATTGTCTTCGACGACATCGTGCCGGCCCTGCTGGAACGCTTCCGGGTCACGGTGGTGGACCTGCCGGGAATGGGGCAGAGCCCGCTGCCCAATGACCCCTACACCCTGGACTTCCTGGCCGACCAGGTGGCCGCGGTGATGCCGGCGCGGGCCCATCTGCTGGGCTGGTCCCTGGGCGGGCTGGTGGCGCTGCGGCTGGCGCTGGATCACCCGGAGCGCGTGCAATCGGTGGTCACGGTGGCCACCACACCGCGCTTCACCGCCGCCGCCGACTGGTCGGCGGCGATGAAGCCGGACATCTTCAATGCCTTCGAGCAGATGTGCCGGGAAGATTACGAAGGCACCCTGGTGCGTTTTCTGGCGCTCAACTGCAAGGGCGCCGAAAGCATGCGCCAGGACGTGGCGCGGCTTAAAGAGATTCTCTACTTCTGCGGCCTGCCCGCCCACCGGGCGCTGCGCGAGGGGCTCGCGATTCTGCG
>JBFJUC010000145.1:0-6556 GCA_041624875.1 Alcanivorax sp. | reverse complement strand
GCGCAGCACCGCGTGGGAACCCAGCCAGGCGCCGGCCATCTGGCCGACGATCATCACCGCGCCGGTGACCCACAGCACCTTGCCGCCGACCACGAACAGCGTCAGCGAGGCGATGTTGCTGGCGAAGTTCAGCGCCTTGGCTTGGGCGGTGGCGGTGATCAGATCCTGGCCGCGCAGGGCCACGCCGGTGAGCGAGAAAAACGAACCGGTGCCGGGCCCGAAGAAGCCGTCATAGAAGCCGATCACCGGCACCACGGTGCGCTCATAAAGGCGCGCGGACAGACGCGGTGTCCGGCGCAGGCTGCCGGCGCCGGGGCTGAACAGGAAATACAACGCGATCACCACCAGTACCACCGGCACCAGCACTTGCAGGGCGTCGCTGTCGGTGAGTTGCACCAGCGCGGTGCCCAGGGCGCTGCCGGCCAGTGACCACAAAAACGGACGCCTCAGGCCCGCCAGGGTGTCCTTGAAGCGGCGCCGGCGCAGCAGCATGAAGGTGGCCATGCCGGAGCCGAAGGTGCCTTGCAGCTTGTTGGTGGCGAGCGCGTTCACCGGGCTCAAGCCGGCCAGCAACAGCGCCGGCAGCGTCAGCAGACCGCCACCGCCGGCCAGGGTGTCGATGAACCCGGCCAGCAGGGCGACCCCGCCCAGTATCAGTAATAGCGACAGTTCCAGTTCCACGCTTCGCCTCTCCTCAAGGAGCAGAAGTTTAACGTGAACCGCGGCGCGGCTGTTAAACAGTTCGCCCGTGGCAGCGGTGGCCAGGGCGAGGCGGTGGACCGCCAGACCGAGGCCCTGGAAACGCTGCAGACGGTGCTCGACGGGGTCCGGTTTACCGAGTAACCGGCTCGTCGTTGTGCTCCTCCTCGACCCGGAACCAGGCGGCGTACAGCGCCGGCAGGAACAGCAGGGTCAGGGCGGTGGCCACGATCAGCCCGCCCATGATTGCCACCGCCATGGGGCCGAAGAAGTCACTGCGTGACAGCGGGATCATCGCCAGCACCGCGGTCAACGCGGTCAGCGCGATGGGCCGGAAGCGCCGCACCGTGGACTCGATGATCGCGTCCCACTGGCTGCGTCCCTGGCTGATGTCCTGCTCAATCTGGTCCACCAGGATCACCGAGTTGCGCATGATCATGCCGGTCAGCGCGATGGTGCCGAGCATCGCCACGAAGCCGAACGGCTCGCCGAACAGCAGCAGGAACAGGGTCACGCCGATCAGGCCCAGCGGCGCGGTGAGGAACACCATGGTGGTCAGCGAGAAGCGGCGCAGCTGCAACATCAGCAGCGTGATCACCACCAGCACGAACAGCGGCAGGCCGGCGTTCACCGAGCTCTGTCCCCGGGCGGATTCTTCCACCGTGCCGCCCACCTCCAGCAGATAGCCCGGTGGCAGGGCGTCACGTACGCCTTGCAGCTTGGGCCGCAACTGATTGACCAGCGTGGCCGGTTGGTCGTCGCCGTAGATGTCCGCGCGCACGGTGACCGTGGGCAAACGATTGCGGTGCCAGATGATGCCTTCCTCGAAGCCATATTCCAGCGTCGCCACCTGATTGAGCGGCACGCTGCGGCCCGACTCCGTCTGCACCGCCAGGTTGCCCAACTGGCCCAGGGCTTCCCGTTCGCGGGCGTCGCCGCGCACTTCCACGTCGATCAGCTCGTTGTCCTCGCGGTACTGGCTCACCGCCACCCCGGACAGCGAACTCTGCAGCGCGCGGGACAGGTCGGCGGTGTTCACGCCCAGGGCGCGGGCGCGGTCCTGGTCGATGTTCAGGCGCACCACCTTGCTGGGCTCTTCCCAGTCCAGATGTACGTTGGTCAGTGCCGCATTGCCGCGCACCACGGCGGCCACCTCACGGGCCAGCTCACGTACTTGCGGAATGTGCTCGCCGGATACGCGGAACTGAATCGGGTAACCCACCGGTGGGCCGTTTTCCAGGCGCGACACACGGCTGCGAAGGGTGGGGAACTGCTCGCGCATGGTATCGATCAGCCAGCTGCGGATCTGTTCGCGTTGCTCGATGCTGTCGGTGAGTACCACGAACTGGGCGAAACTGGCCGCCGGCAACTGCTGGTCCAGCGGCAGGTAGAACCGTGGCGAGCCGGCGCCCACGTAGGCCACGTAATGGTCGATGTCCGGATTGTCGGCGAGCATTTTCTCCAGCCGTTCCGCTTGTGCCTGAGTGGCTTCCAGGGATGCGCCCTCGTGCAGCTTCAGATCCACCATCAGTTCCAGCCGTGCCGACGGCGGGAAGAACTGCTGTGGCACCAGCCGGAACAGCGCCAGGGCGCCGACGAAGATCAGCAGCGTCAGCGTGATCACCGTCTTGCGGTAGCGCACGCACCACAGCACCAGCCGCCGGAAGCGCTGGTAAAACGGCTTTTGATAGGGGTCATGCACTTTGCCGTCCGCGTCGCGGCGGGCCAACTCCGGCAGCAGCTTGTCACCCAGGTAGGGCACGAACACCACGGCCGTGATCCAGGACACCAGCAACGACAGCGTCACCACCTGGAAGATCGAGCGGGTGTATTCGCCGGTGCCGGACTCGGCGGTGGCGATGGGCAGGAACCCGGCGGCGGTGATCAGCGTGCCGGTGAGCATCGGGAAGGCGGTACTGGTCCAGGCGAAGCCGGCTGCTTTCAAACGGCTGAACCCCTGCTCCATTTTGATCGCCATCATTTCCACGGCGATGATGGCGTCGTCCACCATCAGGCCCAGCGCCAGCACCAGTGCGCCCAGGGAAATCTTGTGCAGGCCGATGTCGAAGTAGTGCATCAGCGCGAAGGTCATCGCCAGCACCAGTGGAATCGACAGCGCCACCACCAGGCCGGTGCGCGCGCCCAGAGAAAAGAAGCTTACCAGCAAGACGATCACCAGCGCTTCGATCAGCACCTGCACGAACTCGCCGACGCCGGCCTCCACCGCCGCCGGCTGGTCGGACACCTTGCTCAGCGTCAAGCCCGCCGGCAGCGTGGCCTGCAGGCGCTTGAACTCGGCGTCCAGGCTCTCGCCCAGGGCGAGAATGTCGCCGCCGTCCTTCATCGACACCGCCAGACCGATGGCGTTCTCGCCGAGGAAACGCATGCGCGGCTCGGCGGGGTCGCTGAAGCCACGGAATACCTCGGCGATGTCGCCCAGGCGCAGGGAGCGGCCGCCCACGTCGATGGGGAAACGGCGGATTTCGTCCACGGACCGGAACTGGCCGGACACGCGCAGGCGCACCCGGTCGCTGGGGGTTTCGAAGAAGCCCGCCTGCGCCACCACGTTTTGAGATTGCAGCGCCTGTTGCACCGCGCCCATGGGAATGCCCAGGGACGCCAGTTTGGTGTTGGACAGCTCCACCCAGATTTTTTCTTCCTGGACGCCGACCAGCTCCACCTTGCCGGCGTCCTCGACGCGCTGCAGGGCGAGTTGCAGGCGCTCGGCGTAATCCTTCATCAGCGCGTAGTCGAAACCGGGTCCGGTGAGCGCGTAGATGTTGCCGAAGGTGGTACCGAATTCATCATTGAAGAACGGCCCCTGGGCGTCCGGGGGCAGGGTGTGCTTGATGTCGCCGACCTTCTTGCGCACCTGATACCACAGGTCCGGAATCTCGGAAGAATGCATGTCGTCCCGGGCCACGAACAGCACCTGGGACTGACCCGGCCGGGAGAACGAGGTAATGCGGTCGTAGTCGCCGGTCTCCATCAGCTTCTTTTCGATGCGTTCGGTGACCTGGCGGCTCACTTCCTCGGCGCTGGCGCCGGGCCAGACGGTGTTCACCACCATCACCTTGAAGGTGAAGGGCGGGTCTTCACTCTGGCCCAGCTGTGAATAGGACAGCGCCCCCAGGGCGCCCAGCAGGATCATGGCGTAGAGCACCAGGGCGCGGTTTCTCAGCGCCCATTCGGACAGGTTGAAGCGCATCGCTACTCTCCATTCCCCAGGCCATTCCCCAGGCCATCCCTCTGGCCGTCACCCAGGCTGATCTGACGGTTCTGACGATCCACCGGGCGTACCTTCTGCCCTTCGCGCAGCACCTGGGTGCCGGCGGCCACGACCCAGTCGTCCGCCGACAGGCCGTCCAGTATCGGCACCCGGTCTTCCCGGTAGGCGCCGGTGCGCACCGGGGTTTTCACCAGGGTGTGGTTGTCCGGCTCCACTACCCATACGAAGCTTTCGCCCTGGTCGGCGGTGACCGCCGCCAGCGGCACCGTGAGGACATCGGCGCCGCCGTTGGCGTGGTCCACCAGCACCCGTGCGCTCTGGCCCAGCTGGGCCCGGGCGCTGTCGTTATCGAAGGCGACACGGGCCTCGAAGGTTCGCGAGCTGGGGTCCGCGGCCGGCGCCAGCTCGCGGATGCGACCGGGGAACGGCTCGCCGGGCCGCGACCAGAGTTCGATGGTGACCTCGTCGCCCACCTGGAATCGCTTCACGTCCTGTTCCGGAAGATCAATGACCACTTCGCGGTCGCCGTCCACCGCCAGCACGAATACCGCCTGGCCGGCCGCCACCACCTGGCCGGCCTCCGCCAGACGCTGCGCGATGACCCCGGTTTGCGGCGCTTCCAGCACCGCGTACCCGGCCTGGTTGCGGGCCACCTTGAGCTGCGCGCGGGCCTGCTCCAGTTGCGCGTCGCCGGCCTCGGCGCGGCTTTCCACGGAATCGAACTGGGACTCGCTGATCACCTGGCGATCGAGCAGGGTGCGGTAGCGCTCCAGCTCGCTGCGCGCCAGCTGCTGATCCGACCGGGCGGAGGCCAGCCGGGCCCGGGCCGCGTCCAGCTCCAGGCCGACGTCCTCGGCGTTCAACTCCGCCAGCGGCTGGCCGGCTTCCACCCGGTCACCCACGGTCACCATACGGCGGCTGATCTTACCGCCGATGCGGAACGCCAGCTCCGGCTCGTAGCGGGCGCGTATCTCACCGGGGTAGATGTCGCGCAGGGCGTCGCCGGTGCCGGGCTGTGCCACCAGGGCCGGGCGCGGGGTGGTGTCGCTTTCGGGCTCCGCCGGGGAGCAGGCGGCAAGCCCTAAAGCCAGCGGCAGCAAAGCGAGCAGTGGATAACGGGACATCCTGGAAACCCCCAGAGCATGGTTGTGGAATGACGTAAAAGAGGGCGCCGACCGCGCCCGGGTAATGCTATACTCGCCGGTATAGTAAGTTTATTGAACTCTTTGGTCCACTATCTGTTGGGACCACCCTATTTGTTGTTTGGCCGAAGGTTTGGAGAAGCATGTCCGATAATGACTCCCAGACGGCTCTGCGTGGACGGCCCAAGGACCCGGCCAAGCGCGAGGCGATTCTGGACGCCGCCAAGTCGTTGTTCATCGCCCAGGGTTTCTCCGGGACCAGCATGGATGCGGTGGCCGCCGAGGCCGGTGTCTCCAAGCTCACCGTCTACAGCCACTTTTCCGACAAAGCGACGCTGTTCGCCGCCGCCGTGGAAGCCAAGTGCGAAGGGATGATGCCCTTCCCGATGTTCTCCCTGGAGGCCGGCGACGACCTGGCCGTGGTACTGGAGCGCATTGGCCGCGCGTTCGTGACCCTTATCAACAGTGAGGAGGCGATCGCCCTGGAGCGTTTGATGGCCAGCCTCGCTGGCCAGGACACCGAGATGGCGCGGCTGTTCTTCGAGGCCGGGCCGCAGCGTACTCTCGACGAGATGGAGCGTTTGTTGGGCAAAGCCCGTGAGCGCGGGCTGGTGCGGCTGGAGAATCCCGCCGCCGCCGCGGAACTGTTCTTCGGCATGCTGCAGAGCTGTCGACACATGCAACTAGTCATCGGCTATGGCGAGGCGCCATCGGAGCAGGAAGCCGAGGCCCATGTCCGCGAGGTGGTGCGCGTTTTCCTGAAAGGTTATGGGGCTGAGTCTTCCTGAAAGCGCCAGGTCCGAAAACGGCGAGTCCGCCGTTGCCCGCCGGGCTATGATGGTCTCATGTGGATCAATGACGATGTGTGTTATCAGGCGCTGACCGCCCGCGACACTCGCTTCGACGGGCAGTTCTTCGTCGCCGTGGTGACCACCGGCGTGTATTGCCGTCCGGTGTGCCCGGCGCGAATAGCGCGGCGGGACAATTGCCGCTTTTTCCCCAGCGCCGCCGCCGCGGAAGCCGGCGGCTATCGCCCCTGCCTGCGTTGCCGCCCGGAACTGGCCCCCGGCCACGCCAGCGTCGACGCCCGGCGCCGGCTGGCGCGGGCGGTGGCGGCGCGCATCGACGAAGGCGGTCTCACCGACGGCCCCTTGGCCGCCCTGGCGGCGGAGTTGGGCGTCAGTGACCGCCACCTGCGGCGCACCTTCGGTGACGAATTCGGCGTCTCACCGGTGGCCTACGCCCAGACCCAGCGCCTGCTGTTGGCCAAGCGGCTGCTCACCGACACCGGCCTGCCGGTCACCGAGGTGGCGCTGGCCGCCGGCTTCGGCAGCGTGCGCCGTTTTAATGCGCTGTTCCGCCAGCGTTACCGGCTGCAGCCCTCGCAACTCAGGCGTATGCCGACCCGCCGCCACCAGGACAGCCTGGATTTTCAGCTCGCCTACCGCCCGCCGCTGGACTGGCCCCGCCTGCTGGCGTTTCTCGG
>JBFJUC010000144.1:0-6560 GCA_041624875.1 Alcanivorax sp. | reverse complement strand
TCTGGCCGTGGCGGACCAGTACCAATTTGGTGCTCATGGCGGTTTCCTGTGCAACTGACGATTCAGAGGGCGCAAAGGGTAGCAGAAACCGGCGCTGAAATTGAGTGCCGCCGGGCCGTCTCACCGGCACGCGTTTCAGCCACGGCCCTCGACCCGTATAATGCCCGCACATTCAGCGACGCAACGGACTCCCATGGCGTACCTCTGGTGCGACAGCACCGACTCCCTGCGGGACTGGGCCGACGGCCTGGCTCCGGATCAGCCGCTGTACCTGGACACCGAGTTCATGCGCGAACGGACCTACTACCCGCGCCTGGCCCTGGTGCAAGTGCATGACGGTAAAGATATTCGTCTGATCGACACCACCCGGGTGGATCCGCCGGCGCTGGTGCCGTTGTTCGCCGAACGTCCGTTGATCATGCACGCCTGTTCAGAAGACCTGGAGGCACTGGTCGCCTTCGCCGGTGCCTACCCGCGGCAGGTCCGGGACACGCAGATCGCCGCGGCGCTCACCGGCGAGGACATGCAGGTGGGCTATCAGCGTTTGGTGGAAAGCCATATGGGCGTCAGCCTGGCCAAGGGCGCCACCCGGACCGACTGGCTGAAACGGCCGCTCAGCGAGGAGCAGCTGCTTTACGCCGAAGACGACGTGAAGTACCTGCCGGCGCTCGCCGATCAACTGGAGTCTCAGTTGCAGCGGCTGGGACGGCTGGACTGGTGGCATGAGGAATGCGCGCGGCTGCGCGACGACGCCCGTCGCCGCGCCGAGCCGCAGGCGGTATGGCGCCAGGTAAAGGGCGCCGGTAACCTGCAGGGGCGTGAACTGGCGGTGCTGGAAGCGCTCGCCGAATGGCGCGAAGCCACCGCCCGCCAGCGCGACCTGCCCAAGGGCTTCGTACTGCGCGACAATACCTTGCTGGATTTGAGCCGTGGTGGTTTGCGCGGTCGGGTGGACCTGCAAAAACTGGGCGTGCATCCGCGCGCCATCCGCCGCGACGGCGACGCTTTGCTGGCGCTGATCGAGCAGGCCGCCTCGGCGGAACCGCCGGCACCATTGCCCGGCCCTCTGGACCCGGAGCAGCGCGGCACGGTAAAAGCGCTGCGTGAGCGGGTCGGGCGGATCGCGGAAGAGCTGTCGTTGAAACCCGATGTGCTGGTACGGCGCCGCTGGCTGGAAGCCCTGGTTCGCGACCCGGACACCCTGCCGGAGCCGCTGACCGGCTGGCGGCAAGAGCTGGTCGCGCGGCCATTGAGAGAAATGCTATGAGTGCTTCAAGTCTGCTTAAGGGCAAGCTGTTCTGTTCGATCTACAAGAGCCGAAAGCGCCCGGACATGTACCTCTATGTGCCCCGCGGCAAGGGTCTGAAGGATGTGCCGGAAGCGCTCGCCGAGCAGTTCGGCCCGGGCGTGCACGTCAGTGATCTGATTCTGTCGTCGGACCGTCCGCTGTCCCGCGCCGACGTGAACAAAGTCATGGCCGCGTTGCGACAGCAGGGCTTTTACCTGCAGATGCCGCCGCCGCCGGACCCGGACCTGTATCTGGCCGACGGCCACCCGGACCGCCCGCGCCGTGCGTGAGCGGTTCTGGGAGCTGCCCCTGGAGCAGCTTGACGCCCGTGAGTGGGAGGCCCTGTGCGATGGCTGTGGCCGCTGCTGTCTGGTTAAACTGGAAGACGAGGACAGCGGCGAGGTGGCGTTCACCGACGTGGCCTGCGGTTACCTGGACACCGAGCAGTGCCGTTGCCGGGTGTACCCGGACCGTCATCACTATGTGCCGGACTGTGTCGAGGTGACCGCCGAGGTGGCGCAGCATTTCGATTGGCTGCCCGCCACCTGCGCTTACCGCCTGCGGGCCCGGGGCCGGCCGTTGAAAGCCTGGCACCCGTTGCGGTCCGGGCGCCCGGAGTCGGTTCGCGAGGCCGGGGTCAGCGTGGCCGGGCGCGTGGTCAGCGAAACCGCGGTGGATGAAGCGGACCTGGAAGAGCGTATTATTCACTGGGTGAACTGAGGAGAGATCGTGACGACGAAAGCCTATTTGTGGGGATGGTTCGCCTATTTGCTCGGCTCCGTGGGCGTGTTGTTCGTGCTTTGGTACATCACTCGACCGCTGCATGGGTGGCTGCGGTTGCCGCTGCGCGCTCTGGCGGCGGCGCTGCTTCTGATGCCCTGGCCGGTATCGCCCAGCCATGATGAATGGGGGCCGGCCTGGGTGGTCAGTCTGTTCGACGGGCTGGCCCAGGAAGACGTGAGCCTGTGGCGGGCCGGCGGACCTTTGCTGGCCGTGTTGCTGCTCGCCTTGTTGCTGGCGGGTGCGGAAGTCTGGCGTCAGCGGCGCAAGCAAGATGATCTGCAATCGGAGAATTGAGTGGCTGACTGCGTGTTTTGCCAGATACTCGAAGGGCGCGCCGAGGGCAGCGTGGTGTACCGGGATGAGCGGGCTATCGTGTTGCTGGACCTGTTCCCGGTGCGCGAGGCTCACTGCCTGGTGATCCCGGTGCAGCACCAGCCTCTGCTCCAGGATCTGGAGCCGGACCTCAGCGCCCATTTGTTCGAGCTGGCCCGGCGTACTATCCGTGCGCATAAGCGGGCCGGGCTGGACGTGCTCGCCCATAACGTGATCGTCAACGACGGTCGCGAGGCCAACCAGCACGTGCCCCATGTGCATGTGCATGTGATTCCCCGCCGGGGTGGCGACACCCTGGCCACCGCCCTGACCTGGGGCACGCGGATGATGAATATCTTCGGGCTGGCCAAGCGCCGCCGCCGGCTGGACCGTCTGGCCGGTCTGCTCGCCGAGCACTTCCCCGAGTCCTGACAGCGTTCGCCCCGCGCGGGCCCCTATCCGCTCGGGCGGGGCGGCCGGGCGCAGACACGCAGTTGCAGCGGCCAGCGCACCACCCGTTCCCCTTCTCCCCATTGTTCCCGTAGCACCGGCAGGAACGCCGCCAGGGGGTCATCGCCGCTCTCACGGGCTTTGACCAGTGCCGACCAGGTATCCAGGTAGCCGGCCATGTCCTGCCAGCGCCATTGCCGCTCCAGCGGCATGGCCGCCGGGCCGGTGATCTCCGGCCAGGGCAGGGCGACGCTGCGGTAGCCCTCGATCACCAGCCAGCGTGCCGCCGGCCACCAGGGTTTCAGGGTGCGGTCGTGGAAAGTTTCCACCAGCCCTTCCAGGCCGGACACGCTGCACAGGCCGTAGCTGATGATCGCCAGCAGGCCGCCGTCGCGCAGTACCCTGGCGCTCTCGTGAAAAAAAGCAGGCAGCGGAAACCAGTGCAAAGCCTGGGCCACGGTGATCAGATCGGCACTGTTATCGGCCACCGGCAGCGCGTCCGCGCGGGCCGCCAGATAGTGGCTGGCGCCCGGTGGCGCCGCGCCGAGCTGGGCAACACTGAGGTCGGCGCCCAGCACGTGATTGAACCAGGGCTCCAGCGCCCGGCAGGCCTGTCCGCTGCCACACCCGAGATCCAGGGCGAGCCGGTGGCCGGGGCTGTGTTCCGCCAGCCATTGGAACAGGGCGGCGGGGTAGTCCGGGCGGTGGTTCTGATAGTCGCCGCCACGGCGGAACAGGGGGCGCTCAGTGTCCGTCGAGATCATGGTCTTGGTCGAAGCGCGCCGACCAGAAATGGCCGTCGCTGCGTTCCAGGTTGAGCGCGATGCCGGCGCGCCAGTGGCCCAATGGCGCGGCGCACCAGGCCACGGTGCCGTAAAGATGCAAGCGACGCTCGTCGCCGGGCAGTGTGATCCACAGTTCCACATCGGTATCCGGCGTGATCGAATGGGGGAACGCCACCCCCAGGCCGGTTCGGGAAACGTCCCGGCATAACAGGTGCAACGACTCTTCGTCCGCCGCCGGCGGGTCCCGGCGCAGGGTCAACGTCACCCCCCGGGGCGGGTCGTGTCGTGGATGATGGCGGTGCTCTTGCTGGGACGACATGGATCACCCGTTCAAATGATTCACCCGTAAATTTGCCGGTCCACCACATAGGCGGCTCCGGCGATCACCACCGTCACCATAAACAAAAAGCCGAGGAACAGCAGCGCCGGTTTAACGGATTTGGGCAGCGGTTCGGTGGGCCGATCGCGGTGTCTGGATTCCTGGTTGTTCATGACTACTGCACCTGCCTGAAAGGAAGCGTGTTAATCGCAACAGCGTGCTACAGAGTATCCGATATACCCGTGGCTTAGGAAACCGGTTTACAGCGCCGTCTTGAACAAGCACGGCGCTTTACCGGCTGTCGCATCAGGCCGCGGTCTGGATTTTCTGGAACAGCCAGTTGTGCAGTCCGTCGGACAGCAGCGGCAGGAAGGCGACGATCAGCAGGGCGGTGAGCATCACCGCGATCGGCAGCAGGAATTTCTCGTAGCGCCGGAAGAAGGTGCCGGTGGAGAGCCGGGCGCTTTCCACCTCGTCGTCGCCCACCACCTGCCGGGTCAGTAGGTGGTTCAACGCCACCGGCGGCGTCAGATAGCCGAGCTCAAACGCGACCAGCGCGATCATCCAGAAGTGCAGGGGCGCTATGCCGTTGGCGGCGGCCAGTGGCGCGAAGGTGGCGTTGACCAGAATCACCGCGCCCAGCGGGTCGATGAACATGCCCACCAGCACCAGGGCGACCACCAGGAACAGGCCGGCGATCCAGATGGAGGCAAAGGCGTCCGGCAGCAGCTCCAGCATGCCGGAGCGTTCGATGATACCGGCGGTACCCACCGACAGGGCGATCAACATCAGCATGGCGCCGATATGCCCGGCGGTTTCGCCGGTGGCGAAGCGCAGGCTGCCCTCCAGCTTCTCGGAGATGCCTTCTTCAGGCGGGTAATCCGCTACCGGGTCGCTGTTCTCACGGGATGACAACGCGGAACCGTAGTGCACGCCCAGAAACAGGATCATCAGCAGGTTACGCCAGGTCTCGCTCCATAGCGCCGCTTCGAGCTCGGCGGCGGAGGTGCCGCCGGGGATTTCGCCGCTGACGAGCACCTGGTAACCGTCGGCGATGCCGATGAAAGAGAGCACCAGCATCGGCACCAGGAAAACGCTGAACAGATGCAGGGTATGGCGGCTGAATTTTTCGTAGACCAGGATCGCCAGCAGCATCACCGGCAGAATAATGGGCGCGGAGAACTCGTCCAGTTGGCGGCCCAGGACGTCGCTGAAAAACACCGCGACCGCGCCGACCACGACGCCGTAGGGTGTCAGCGGAATCATTTTCTTGAGACTCGCCGGCAGGGCTTGCGAGAACGGTGCGATGCGCGCCGGGGTGGTGCGCACGAACTGGCTGTATATGAAGAACACGAACAGGCTCAGCGCGAACACCTTGGCGCCGGAGGCGAACAGCTCGCTGGTGGTCACGCTTTTATTCAGCGCGGCGATTATCACCACCAACAGGCAGGGCCGCAGCACCACGCCCATGGAGCCGGACATGGCGGTGGCGGCCAACGCCAGTTGCTTGCGCGCGCCCACGCGCCGCAGCTCGGTATAGATGGTGGCGCCGGCGGCGATCACGAAAATCCCCGAGGCGCCGGTATAGGCGGTGAGCACCGCGGCGATCGCCAGCACCACCACGCACATCAGCTCCGGCGACATCCGCCACGGACGCAGGGCGTCGAAGAAAATATGCGTCAGGCGGGTTTGCTTCAGCATCATGCCGATCCAGATGTACAGCGCCAGGTTCAGGAACACGCTGGACAGTTCCATCATCATGTTCAGATAGACGCTGGTGCCGTGGAAATAACCCTGGGAAAAGAACTGCGCCGACGCCGACAGACACATATAGCTGTACAGGGGGATGGTTAGAAAGGCCTTGGCCCAGGAACCGCCCGGCTCCAGGTCCCGGGGACGGCGCACCAGTTTGTACAGCGCCGCCAGGGTGAGGGTGCCGAAGCCGGCGATCCAGATGTTGTGCAGGTAAAAATTATCCACCGTCACCCCCGCCGCCATGGAGCTGGCGTCCTGGACCCGATACGCAATCGCCGATACCAGTAGCAAGGCATTGGCCGCCAACTGGCCACTCAGCGACACCAGGTGGTCCTTGTCGGTGCGCGCCGGCCGCAACGCGATGTGATGGCGCTGGAAGGTGGTGGTGGTGGCGCAGATCAGCAACAGCAAACAGAGCAGTAGGCGTTTGTACTCCCCAAGGGTGGATACCACCAGAGCGACGCCACCCTCCACGTTGCGGTAGGCGATCACCGCCGGCGTCACCTTTTCCTGCACGGTTTGGTAGCGCTCCCGTTTGGCGCGGCAATTCTCGCGGGTCGCTTCCAGGGAGTTGCGTATAGCGCCTTCGTCCACGGAGGCGCCGCCGAGAATGCCGGCGAGCGGGTCGCCGGCGGCTTCGGCCTTGCGCTGTTTAATGATATCGCGGACCCGCTGATCAATATTCGGGTCCGGGTTGCAGGTCGGCGCGGGCATGATGCCGGCACTGCGCAGCATGAAATATTCCTGCCAGGTGGCTTCACCGATCTTGAGCAATTGCGAGTGGATGATCTGTCCGGAGGACAGGAACACGACGATCAGAAGAAGCAACAGCGTCGGCAGGGTGGAAAACCATTCAGTGGGCGTGCGT
>JBFJUC010000143.1:0-6623 GCA_041624875.1 Alcanivorax sp. | reverse complement strand
TGCGCGCGGTGGCGGACAGTCCGATTCCGGTGGTCAGCGCGGTGGGCCACGAGGTGGACGTGTCGCTGTGCGATTTCGCCGCCGACGTGCGCGCGCCCACGCCCTCGGCGGCGGCGGAGTTGATCAGCCCGGACGGCGACGCCCTGCTCGCCCGCCTGGGCGTGCTGGCGCGCCGCCAGCGGCAATTGATGGCGCAAAGCCTGACCGGCCCGCGCCAGCGGTTGGACGGCCTGGGCCGGCGGCTGCACGCCCGCCACCCCAACCGGCAGCTGGAACAGACCCGCCAGCAGGTCGACGAGCTGCAGGCGCGCATGGCGCGCACGCTCAAACACAACCTGGCGCTGCTGCGCGGCCGCTGGCAGCCGCTGGACGTGCGCCTGCGCCAGCAGTCGCCAGCGTCCCAGGTGGCGCGCCAGGCGCAGCGGTTGCACGAGCTGCAGCGGCGGTTGCCGGTGCCGTTGCGGCATCAGCAGCGGCATCTGGCGCAACGCCTGGATGGGGCGGCGCGGCGGCTGCATACCGCCAGCCCGCTGGCGACGCTGGATCGGGGCTATTCGTTGACGCTGGTGGAGGGCCAGCCGCTGCGGTCGGTGGCGTCGCTTGAGCCTGGCGATACCGTGACCACGAAAGTGGCGGATGGAGCGTTCGATGCCACTGTGACTCGGGTTGAGCCGAAGAGATAAAGGCTCTGGCGGCCCACCGGCAAGCTTAGTGTCGGATTACGCCTTCGGCTAATCCGACCTACACCGCTTCCTGACAGGTAGACATGTAGGTCGGGTTAGCGAAGCGTAACCCGACAATAATGCTCAGAGGTAACGGCTGAGCAGCCGCGCCAGGGTGCGGCGGCGGAAGGGTTTGGCGAGGTGGGCGTCCATGCCGGCGGCGAGGCAGCGCTGGCGCTCTTCGAACATGGCGTTGGCGGTGAGCGCGATAATCGGCACCGGGTCGCGGCCGGCTTCGCGCTCGCGGCGGCGCAGGGCGCGGGTGGCTTCCAGGCCGTCCATCACCGGCATCTGCACGTCCATCAGCAGGCAGTCGAAGTTCTGCTCCGCGCACATGGTCAGGGCGGTGGCGCCGTCACCGGCGGTGGCCACGTCCAGGCCCAGGTGTTCGAGCATGCGGCAGGCCACCAGCCGGTTGACGTCGTTGTCCTCCACCAGCAGCACCCGGCCGCTCAGTTCGGTAACGTCCTGTTTGGGTTCGGTCAGTGCCGGCTGCTCCACGGCACGGCTGCGCACGCGCAGCGCCAGGGTGAAGCAGCTGCCCTGCTCCGGGCCGCTGGTGACGGTCAGGTCGCCGCCGAGAATCTGCGCCAACCGCCGGGCGATCACCAGCCCCAGGCCGGTGCCGCCAAAGCGCCGGGCGCTGGACGAGTCCAGCTGCGAGAACGCCTGGAACAGCCGGTCGAGCTTGTGCTCGGCGATGCCGATGCCGGTGTCGCGCACGTCAATGGTCAGGTTGAGCATGTGGCGCTCGTCGTGGCGCACGTCCACCCGCAGGCTGATGCCGCCGGCCTCGGTGAATTTCACCGCGTTGGAGATCAGATTGCTGAGAATCTGGCGCAGCCGGGTGGCGTCGGAGCGGATTTCCAGGCCAGCCAGCGCGGCCGCGCCCTCCACCTCCAGATAGAGGCCTTTCTCCCGTGCCAGGTAGCGGAAGGTGCCCACGCAGTTCTGAATCAGCGGCTCCGGGGCGAAGTAGCTCTGGTCGATTTCCATGCGCCCGGCTTCGATGCGCGAGAAGTCGAGAATGTCGTTGATCACTTCCAGCAGGTGGCCAGTGGATTCCAGGGCGGCGTCGGTGTATTCGCGCTGCTCTTCGTCCTGCCGGGTGGTTTCCAGCAGTTGCAGCATGCCGAGCACGCCGTTCATGGGGGTGCGCAGCTCGTGGCTCATCATCGCCAGGAAGTCGCTCTTGGCCTGGCTGGCGTGCTCGGCGCGGTTGTGGGCCTCGCGCAGCTCGGTCATGGCCCGTTGCTGGTCGCGGCGGGCCTGATCCAGGCTGGCGGCCAGCTCGTTGATGTCGGTTTGCAGGTGGCCCAGCTCGCCGTTGAGCGGGCGCACCCCGCGCACGTGGTAGTCGCCGCCGCGAATCACCCGCACCAGCCCGGACAGATAGCTGATCGGGTCGGCGATCTGGCGGGCCAGATAGCCGGCGCTGAACAGCCCCACCACCATGGCCAGCAGCGCCGGCAGCAGGCTGGTGCCGATGATCTCTTTCTGGCGGGCCAGGATGCGCCCCCGGGACACCCCCAGCACCACCTCGCCGATGCGATCCGGCAGCGCCGGGCGGCCTCCGCCAAAGGCGGGGTCCAGGGCCACCGGCTGGCGATAGATGCCGGCGTGGAATTCCAGTATGTCCTCGCCCACCACCCGGTCGGCCTCCAGGCCGGCGCGCAGCAGCGGCTCGCCGTCCTGGTCGCGGAACTGCACGTACTGCACGTCCGGGCGCGTCAGCACCAGGTTGGCCTGGCGGCGGAGATCGGAGAGGTTGCCGCTGAGCACGCCGTATTCGGCGCTGCCGGCGAGCTGCTGGGCGAGGAAGCCGCCCAGTTGGCGCACTTCGTTGTCAGCGTCCTGAAAACGCTGCCAGGTCAGCGACACCAGCACCAGGATCAGCATGATCAGCGCCGGGATTACCCCCAGCCATTGCAGTTGCCGGCGAATGCCGCGGCGACGTGTCATGGCGTAGCCTCCAAAAGCCGTTCCAGGGGCGCCCGGTCAACCGGGTCCAGGTCATAGGCGCCGGCCACATGCTCGTTAATGGCCAGGGAATAGTGGCCCGCGAAACCTGGCGCGGGCCAGTGGCCGAGCCGCCGATGGACGTCCACCGCGTCCCGCGCGGCGGCGGCCAGATCCTTGAGCAGCACGCGGGCACTGGCGACACTGCCGGCGCGCACGTAGGCGCCGTCCGGGCCCACCACGGGCACCCGCTGGCGGTAACTGGTGAGAAGCACCAGCCGGGCGACACCGCCGTCGAACAGGCCGTCGTCCTCGGGCAGCAGCAGCGCGTCCCAGTCCGGTAAATGGCGACGCAGCATGGCGCCCAGCCGGCCCGGCTCGGGGACGGTGACGGCCTCGAGAGTGAGGCCCGGCGGCGCCGACGGCACCGACCGCCAGACGCTGTGCGGGGCGCGCAGAATGCCGATGCGGCGGGCCTCCGGCAGCAAGGCGCGCAACAGGGCCAGTTGCGTGTCCAAAGGCACGCCCTGCCAGATGGCGCTGCACCGGCAGTCGTTGGTAATCAGTTGATCGGCGGCGCGGCGCGGCACCGCCAGGCCCAGCACCGGCGGCCCCTTGGCGGCGAGCGCCTCGCGGAACGCCGGCTCGCCCAGGGCCAGCACCAGGTCGGCGCCCTGTTCCACGACGGTTAAGGTGTCGCCGGCCAGGGCGCGCAGGGCGCCGGTGAACTCGGCGGCGGCGTCCGGGGACGCGGCACGCACCGCCAGCCGCACCGGGGCGCCCTGCGCGTCGCTGTGCGCCGCGTCAGCGCCAGACGCAGGCGTACCCGCAGCGGCACCGGCCACCACGCCAAGCAGCAGTAACGCTATCCCCCAGACGCAACGCATCCTAGCCGCCGCGCCTCCAGGCGCCGTCTGTGTTGCTGTTATCGTGCCGCATCGACTGCAATCCCCGCTTCTGATCCCTAGAAAGTGACCGTGGCGCCGATCCAATAGCGCTGGTCGTCCTGGTACTGATTCTCGACAAAAACCACCGGTTCTTTATTGAGCGGGTGTTGGACCACGAAACGCCATTCCACTTCCGTATGATGCAGACGGTGCCGGAAACCGAGCTGCGCATCCAGCCGCTCGAAGGGATAGTCGTTGTAATCGCGGGCCAGATAGTAGGCCGTGGACCAGGACCAGCCGCCGCCGAGGCGCCAGTGCCACAGGGCGCTGGCGCTGTCGCGGGCGGCGAAGCGCTGCTCGGTGCCGTTATCGGTTTCGGTGTGCACGTGGGCGCCGGTGAGCCGCAGCAGGTGCCGCGCATTGGGCCGCCAGCTCAGTTGCGCCTCGGTGCCTCGGTGCTCCACCTCGCCGTCATTGGCCGGGTCGAATTCGAACGGGTTGAGCGCGCCGCTGACCAGGTCCCAGAGCTCTTCGCGGAAATAGCGGATGTCCAGCTCGAAGCCGCCCAGCGCGCCGGCGAAGAAGCGCCCGTAGTAGCCCAGCTCGCGGGAGCGGATGCGCTCCGGCTTGAGCATGCCGGGGCTTTGCTGAGTGACAAAGAAATAGGCCGGATCCCAGCCCAACAGCGCCTGCTGGTTGCCGGCGAAGGGCGCGTTCAGGTTGGTAATTGGCAGGTTAATGCGCGCCTGATCTTCGTAAATGTCCGGCGTGCGCAGGGCGCGGGCGTAGGACGCGCGCAGAGTATGGCCGCGCACCACCTGCCAGTTAATGCCGGCACGGGGGCTGAAGTGCTCGCCGTTGATGTCGTCGTGTTCCCAAAAGCCGCCCAGGCTGATGGTCACCGGCGCCACCGGCTTGAGCGCCAGATTGGCGAACAGGCGGCGGCTGACGTTCTCGCCGGTGCCGGACAAAAACGCCTGGGACTCGCCCCGGTCGTGGCGCAGGTTGGCGCCGGTCACTAGCCGCGCCCACTCGGTGACCTGCAGGGTGTCCTGAATTTCCAGGTCGTAGCGGGTTTCCTGGGTGTCCAGCCAGGCGCGGCCGCAGAACGCCTGGGCGCCGCTGGCCTGCAGGGTGGCGTAGCGGTTTTGAATCCCCGGGTCGGCGCCGGCGGCGGCCAGGGTCTGGCCGATGTCACGGTTATTGGCCAGGTACAGGTCGCGCAGTTCCTGGGAGAAGAACAAACCGCCGCCGGGCCCCTGGGCGCCGGTGAGCGGGTCCAGAAAGCACAGATCGAGATTGTTGTCTTCGCGGGTGTACTGGCCGTAGGCGCTGACCTTGAGCTGGTGACGTGGGGACAGCTGACGCTGCCAATCGAGGCCGAAAAAAGCCCGCTCGCCGACCTGCTGGGTGTCGTCGTAGTACTCGGCCAACGCCTGCAGGCCGGATTCCGGTGGCCGGTCCAGCCGCGAGCGGCTGCCGCCGGCGTGCACGGTGAGCGTGTCGCGGGGGGACAGCTCGAACACGGTGCGGCTGTTAAGCCGGTCGACGCGCTTGGCGTCGCCGCTTTCCAGCGGGGTGATGCCGGCGTCGTAGCCGTCGTCGCGCTGGCTGCTGACGCTGACCCGGAAGGCGCCGTTGTCGAACTGGTGGCTGGCGCCCAAACGCGCGTCGCGGATGCCGTTGTTGCCGGCGCGCACGCTGACCCGCTGGCCGACGCTGTCGCGGGGGTCGCGGGTGATGATGTTGATCACGCCGGTGAAGGCGTTGGCGCCGTAGGCGGCGGACGCCGGGCCACGGGTCACTTCGATGCGTTCCACGTCTTCCAGGCTGACCGCCAGATCGTTCCAGCCGACCCGCGCGAAGCCGGGCTGGTAGACGCTGCGCCCGTCCACCAGCACCAGCATACGGCGGGTGTCGCGGGCCTGGGTGCCGTGGTAGGACACCGTGGGCACGTTGCCGTCGGCCTTGGCCACCGCCATGCCCGGCACCAGCCGCAGCACTTCAAACAGTTCCCGGGCGCCGCTGGCCTGGATCAGTTCGCGGTCGATGACGGTGACGCTGGCGGGCACTTCGGAAATGGGCTGATCCAGGCGTGCCGGGGTCAGTACCCGAGGCACCTCACTATCGTCGCCAAAGGGTGCGTCCGCCCAGACAGGCAGAGTCAGCCATGGCAGAAACGCCAGTAATAAAAGATTATGCCCCCGCACACCTTCCCCCAGATTGTAGAACCGTTTATTTCTTAACGTGCTTCATCATGCGGCGTTTGCGTTTGATCTGCCGGTCGGTGAGCTGGGTCTTGCGGCCCTCGTAGGGGTTGTCGCCGGACTTCAACTCCAGCCGGATCGGCGAACCCTCTATCTTTAACAGCTCCCGGAATTTGTTTTCCAGGTAACGCTGGTAGCTGTTCGGTAACGACTCGGTACGGTTGCCGTGGATCACCACCGTGGGCGGGTTGGAGCCCCCCAGATGCGCGTAGCGCAGCTTGGCCCGGAAGCGCCCGTTGCGCGGCGGCGGGTGCGAGTGGGTGATGTCCTGCAGCATGCGGGTAAGCGCGTTGCTGCCCAGCTTGATAAAGGCGGAATCCCAGGCCCGTTCGATAAAGCCAAACAGGTCGCCGACGCCGGTGCCGTGCAGCGCCGAGATAAAGTGCACCTTCACCCAGGGGGCGAAATGCAAGCGCCGTTCCAACTCGCGCTTGACCCACTGGCGGTGATCGGCCTCCAGGCCGTCCCATTTGTTCACCGCCACCACCAACGCGCGGCCGGTTTCCAGCACATAGCCGAGCAGGTGCAGGTCCTGGTCGGTGATGCCGTCGCGGGCGTCGACCACCACCATCACCACCTGGGCAGCGTCCACCGCCTGCAAGGCCTTGATCACGGAGAATTTTTCGATGGTCTCGTGGACCTTGCCACGGCGGCGGATGCCGGCGGTGTCGATCAGCACGTAGTTGCGCTCGCCGTCGCCGTTGCGGTCCTGGCGCACGAACGGCACCTCGATGGTGTCGCGGGTGGTGCCGGCCTGGTCGAACACCACCACCCGCTCCTCGCCGAGG
>JBFJUC010000142.1:0-6655 GCA_041624875.1 Alcanivorax sp. | reverse complement strand
AGTTGCTCATGACCTTTTGAGCCAGCCCCATAATGATCTCCAGTATATGACGCTGCTGATAACCGGCATCCAAGAATGCGTTTACATCGTCTTCGCTCAAGTTTCCATGCTGGCGCATTACTTTGAGCGTGAAAGTGCGAAGCGCTTCCAGCTTGTCATCGGGCAGGTCGGTTTCATCGCGCAGCGCATTGATGATGTCATCGGACACCTTCATCGATTTGGCGATACCGGTATGGGCCGGGACGCAGTAGTGGCATTCGTTCTCCACGTTGATCGTCTGCCAGACCACGGTGATTTCGTCGGCGTTGAAGCTCGATTCGCTGAACAGTCGGTGAAGGGTCTGGTACGCCTCCAGCAACCCGGGGGCTTCGGCCATCACCGCGTGAAGGTTGGGGATCATTCCGAAAGATTTTTTTGAGCCTTCCAGCAGGGGCTGGGCCGCTTCCGGGGCGCTGGTCTCATCATGCAGTTTGAAAGCCGTCATGGATCTCTCCTTGAATCATGGCGCGGGTTTCGCGCCAGTGAGCGATGGCAATCACGCTACCTGTTGTTGAGCGATCATTCAAGTTAAGATTGCCAGGATATTTCTTAACTCCGAGTAGGTATGTCACGTCGCTCCCGTTACAGCCGTGCCGAGTCTCTGGGCCGTGCCATGGACCTGTTTTGGTCCCGTGGCTACATGGGTACGTCTATGAAGGATCTCGAAGAGGGTCTGGATATGCGGCCGGGGAGCATTTATGCCGCCTTTGGCAGCAAAGAGCAGTTATTTCTGGATGCCCTGGAATGGTACGCGACCGGGATGCAGGAAGAGATCGCCACCTTGATGGGTGATCGGCCCTTGGCGAAGGGGCTTGCCACCTATTTTCAGGCGCTGGCCAAAGGCACAGCGTCTATCGGCGTGGGCAGGGCTTGTCTGATCGTAAGGTCGCTGCTCGAGGCCGCCGAAACCCAGCCGGTGATTGTTGAGCGGGCGGAAGCCTTTCTCAGCCAGGCGGAATCCGGATTCAAAACGCTTCTGGAAGCCGCGTCGGCGCGCGGGGAAATACCCGTGGACATCAATTGCCCGCGATTGGCCCGCTATCTGCAAAGTCAGATCATGGGGCTGCGGGTCATTCTTCAGAGACCGGGACTGAGCCCAGCGGCACGCATGGCGTTGGCCGATGACATGCTGACCGGTTTTCTTGCCGTGGCGGGGGCGCCCCGCGACACCTGAACCCTAGCCCCGCGACACCTGAACCCTAAAGGGAGCGCTGTGATGGCACGACGCGTAATCGTCTTCGACGTCAATGAAACGCTGCTTGATCTGGGCGGCCTTGATGACCTTTTTGAGACGACCTTTGGTGATGCGCTGGCCAGACGCCAATGGTTCGCGCAATTGCTCAGTCTGTCGATGACCGCCACCCTCGTTGAGGACTACCGCGATTTCTCATCGTTGGCCCGTGGTGCGTTGGATCAGATGGCCGCCCGATACCGGGTGCGACCGGGCGGCGATGAGCTACAGCGTATCTTGCAGCGTATTCAGCAGTTGGCACCTCACGGCGATGCTCACCCGGCCTTGGAGCGCCTGAAGGCCGATGGGTTTCGCCTGGCGGCTCTGACCAATTCGGCGCCGGGCGTGGCTCGAGCGCAGTTGCGGTATGCCGGCCTGGATGGCTTCTTTGAGGCCATTCTGTCAGTGGATGAAGTCCGCCGCTTCAAACCGGCCCCGGCGCCTTATCGCATGGCCGCCCGCCACCTGCAGGTGACCATGCCGGAATTGCGCATGGTGGCGGCGCACGACTGGGACATCATTGGTGCGATGGCGGCGGGTTGCCGGGGCGCCTTCGTGGCGCGTGGCGGCGCCGCCTTCCCGGCTCATGCGCCCCGGCCCGATGTGTGTGAATCAAGCCTTGAAGGGGTGGCTGAGGCCATTGTGGAAATGGACGCCTAACGGATGCGTGCCGAGTGTTTCGGCGGCCCGGGCGCTCAGCCCGGATGCCGCTCCTGGTCGGTGGTGTTCTCGCTGTGATAAACGCGGTTAACCACGGCCTGGACTTGGTCGTCGTGCGCGGATGCGGGCCCGCGATCGCGCAGGTGGGCGGTCAGCGCGCGCAACTGACGCACGTAGCGCCGACAGTGGCGGCACATAAATAAATGCATGCCAAGCGCCATGCGTTCGCGGCGCGATAGCGGCGTGCCGTCCACCAGGGCGTCGGCACGCAGTTCCACTTCCTGGCATTTCAACATTCCCCGGTCTCCTGAAAACGATCCACCATCTCGAACAATCTGGCGCGGGCGCGGTGCACCAGAACTCGGACATTGGATGCACTGACGTCCATGATGTTACAGATGTCGTCGAAATCCAGGCCCTGGATGTCCCGCAGCTGCAGCGCCAGCCGCTGATTGTCCGGCATGGTCGTGATGTGGGTTTCCAGGCAGTGTTGCAGCTCGTCGCGGGTAAGCAGGGCATCCGGGCCGCTCAGGGCCCAGGCGCGGGGCGGCTCCTGCCAGTGCCCGTTGGCGTTGAAACGATGGGCCAGGGCGTCGGCGGCGCCTTCTTCGGTGGGGTCGAACTGAACTTCACGGCCGCCCTTGCGCAGCGTCATGCGTGCCTGGTTGATCACGATGCGGGTCAGCCAGGTGAGCAGGGCGCTGCGGCCCTCGAACTTGGGCAGGGCCCGGTGGGCGGCGATCCAGCCGTCCTGGACCGCCTCTTCCGCGTCCGCCGGCTGCAGCATCGTCCGCGCGGTGCCCAGCAGGCGCGGATGGTAGTGCCTGACCACCAGGGCAAAGGCGGCCCGGTCGCCCGCGCGCAGGCGTTCGATGAACTCGGGGGTCTCCAGATCCGGATTCGCCATGGGCCGTCCGCCGCTCTCTATTAGACCTCGATGCGCTTGTACTTCATGCGCTTGGGTTGCAAGGCTTCGTCACCGAGCTGCTTGCGGCGGTATTCCTCGAACTCGGTGTAGGAGCCCTCGAACCACTCCACCTGGGCATCGCCTTCGAAAGCCAGAATGTGCGTGGCCACCCGGTCCAGGAACCAGCGGTCGTGGGAAATCACGATGGCGCAACCGGGGAAGGCCAGCAGCGCTTCCTCGAGGGCCCGCAGGGTTTCCACGTCCAGGTCGTTGGTGGGCTCATCGAGTAGCAGCACGTTGGCGCCCTGCTTGAGCAGCTTGGCCAGGTGCAGACGGTTGCGTTCGCCACCGGACAGATCGCCGACGTGCTTTTGCTGGTCGCCGCCCTTGAAGTTGAAGCGGCCCAGGTAGGCGCGGCTGGGCACCTCGTAGTTGCCGATGCGCAGGATGTCGTTGCCGTCGGAGACTTCTTCCCAGACCGTCTTCTTGCTGTCCAGGTCCTCGCGGCTCTGGTCCACGTAGGCCAGGTCCACGGTGTCGCCCACCTCGATGTCGCCGGAATCCGGGGTTTCCTCGCCGGCGAACATGCGGAATAGGGTGGTCTTACCCGCGCCGTTGGGGCCGATGATGCCGACGATGGCGCCACGCGGCACCGAGAAACTCAGGTCTTCATAAAGCAGTTTGCCGTCGAACTGCTTGGAGACGCCGTTGATTTCGAATACTTTCTCGCCCAGGCGCTCGCCCGGCGGAATGTAGAGCTCCTGGGTCTCGTTGCGCTTCTGGAAGTCCTGGCTGGCCAGTTCCTCGAACGCGCTCACCCGAGCCTTGTTCTTGGCGCGGCGGCCCTTCGGGTTCTGGCGCACCCATTCCAGCTCCTTCTCCACCGTTTTGCGGTGGGCACTTTCCTTCTTCTCTTCCTGCTCCAGGCGTTGCTCTTTCTGTTCCAGCCAGGAGGAGTAGTTGCCCTTCCAGGGAATGCCGTGGCCCCGGTCCAGTTCCAGAATCCACTCGCAGGAGTTGTCCAGGAAGTAACGGTCGTGGGTCACCGCCACCACGGTGCCGGAGAACTCGTGCAGGAAGCGCTCCAGCCAGGCCACGGACTCGGCGTCCAGGTGGTTGGTGGGCTCATCCAGCAGCAGCATGTCCGGGGCGCTCATCAGCAGCCGGCACAGCGCCACGCGGCGGCGCTCACCACCGGACAGGTTGGCCACGTTGGCGTCCCAGGGCGGCAGGCGCAGGGCGTCGGCGGCGATATCCAACCGGCGCTCGATATTGTGCGCGTCGGTGGCTTCGATGATGCCTTCCAGCTTCGCCTGTTCCTCGGCCAGCTTCTCGAAATCCGCGTCTTCCTCGGCGTAAGCGGCGTACACCTCTTCCAGGCGCTCCTGGGCGCCGCGGATCTCGGACAGGGACTCCTCGACGATCTCGCGCACGTTCTTATCCGGGTCCAGTTCCGGTTCCTGGGGCAGGTAACCGATATTGATGCCCGGCTGGGGGCGCGCCTCGCCCAGGTAGTCCTGGTCGATGCCGGCCATGATGCGCAGCAGCGTGGATTTACCGGAGCCGTTGAGGCCCAGCACGCCGATCTTGGCGCCCGGGAAGAAGGACAGCGAGATGTCCTTGAGAATCTGCTTCTTAGGCGGGACGACCTTGCCCACCTTATCCATGGTGAAAATGTATTGGGCCATAAAAAGAGATATGCCTGAAAACGTAAGAAAAGCCCGTATGACGGGGCACGGGCGGGTTGGCGCCTAAACTAACCGAACCCGGCCCGGGATGAAAGGGTGCCCTGGCGTCCGGGCCGCCGGGCCGGGCGCCAGACCGGCCTTAAGTTACCGCGCGTCTTGCCGATATCAGCCACGGAACGTGATTTCATTTTTGGGCTTGTGTCGCCCACCCGCGCTGAGCAGGAGTTGTGCTGTGTTCGCTAAATTCAACCGCATCAATATTAAATACGGCGCCGCCTTTATCGGCGTGGCCCTGGCCTTGCTGGTGGTGGTCACCGCCAACGCCTTGCTGGTCAACTCGGTAAAAGAGCGCATGCTTGAGGTCACATCGACGCTCAACAGGGCCATCTCCCTGGTGCTCAACGCCGACCGCGATCTGTATCAGGCACGCCTGGCTGAAATGGCCTACCTGCGAGGCATTCCCGGTACGCCGCAAGCTCAGGCGCAGATCGCCAGCTACGAGGAAAACGCCGCCCAGGCCCGCGAGCGGATCCAGCAGGTGGCGGGTCTGATGGCCAACTACGGTGATGTGTCCGAGAGCGTGGGTAAATTCGAGGGGCTGTACGAGCGCTGGCGGGAGGAGTCCGGGCGTTCGATCCAGATGTACGCCGACGAAGACATCGGTGGCGCCATGGAGCAGATCGACGGGGCCTCCAGGGACAGCTTCGAACAACTGCGTACCTTCTACGACGCCACCGGCCAGGCCGTCGACCAGCGCGTCCAGGAACTGGAAGCCGTCACCATGGCGCAGGTCCGCCGCCAGCAAACCCTGGTGATCGGCTTCGCCGTGGTGGTGGGCCTGGTGGCCATCGCCATCGCCTTGATCGGCCCACACTTGATGTCCAAGGCGATCCGCCAGGTGAGCGCCCGTATCCGTGAGATCACCGACGGCGACGGCGACCTCACCGCCCGCATCCAAAGCCATCGGGGCGACGAAATCGGTGATCTGGCGGAACAATTCAACCGCTTTATCGAGCGCATCGACACCACCCTGCAGTCCGTGCGCACCAGCACCCTCAGCGTTAACCAGGCCTCCGACGAGATCGCCAAGGGCAGCCAGGAGCTGGCCTCGCGCACCGAGCAATCCGCCGCCAACCTGCAGCAGACCTCCGCCTCCATGGAGCAGATCACCACCACCGTGCGCAACACCTCCGACGCCGCCCGCCAGGCGGACGAGCTGGTCCAGTCCACCGTGCAGGTGGCCCGGCGCGGCCAGGACGCCATGCGTGAAGTGGAAACCACCATGGGCGAAATTTCCGCCTCTTCGGAGAAGATCAACGAAATTATCACCCTGATCGACGGCATTGCCTTCCAGACCAACATCCTGGCCCTGAACGCCTCCGTGGAAGCGGCCCGCGCCGGTGAACACGGCCGTGGTTTCGCGGTGGTGGCCCAGGAAGTGCGCACTCTGGCCGGCCGCTCCGGCGACGCCTCCCGGGAAATCCGCGAGCTGGTGGACCGTTCCGTGAGCAGCACCCAGACCGGCGCCGGGCTGGTCAAGAACGCCGGCCGCACCATGGAAGACATCGTCGCCAGCATCGACAAGGTCACCCGCGTGATCAGCGAGATCAGCACCGGCGCCCAGGAACAAAGCCAGGGCATCGGCCAGGTCAACACCGCCGTCGCCGAGCTGGATACCATGACCCAGCACAACGCCTCCATGGTGGAAGAGACCAGCTCCGCCGCCGAAGAGATGCGCCACCAGGCCGAGCAGCTGGCATCGCTGATCGCCACCTTCCGGCTCAGCGGCCAGGACACCCAGCTGGACGCCGCTGGGGACGAGCGCCTGCCCACCCTGCGGGCTGTGGATCGGGACAGCGGCGACGCCTGGCACGACTACGCCGCCTGACCCGGCCCGGTCACAAGCAGGCCCCATGAGCCCCTCTCACCGTGGTGATGAGGGGCTTTCATGTGTCAAAGCGCCTGCTTTTGGTTAGAATACGCGCCCCCGATCCCGCAATCCGACCCACAGGTAGCCCATGTTCTCTAAATCCATGTCCATCGCCGAGTTCGACCCGGAAATCCAGGCCGCCATCGACGCCGAGCGCGAGCGCCAGGAGCAGCACATCGAGCTGATCGCCTCCGAGAACT
>JBFJUC010000141.1:0-6690 GCA_041624875.1 Alcanivorax sp. | reverse complement strand
GCTCTGCACCTGGTCCAGCGCCAGCCCGGCCTTGCGGAACACGCTCACCACCCGGGTGTAGGCGTACAGCAAATACGGCGCGGTGTTGCCGTCGAAGCTGAGCATCTGATTGAAGTCGAAGATGTAGTCGCTGCTGCGGTTCTTGCTCAGGTCGGCGTATTTGACCGCGCCGATGCCCACCGAGCGGGCGATGTCGCGCAGCTCGCTGTCTTCCAGGTCCGCGTTCTTCGTGCGCACCAGGTCGTAGGCGCGCTGTTCCGCTTCGTCGAGCAGGTCGATCAATTTGACGGTGCCGCCGTCGCGGGTCTTGAACGGGCGGCCGTCCGGCCCGTTCATGGTGCCGAAGCCCATGTGCGCCAGGTCCGCGCCCTCGCCGACGAAGCCGGCGCGCCGGGCGACGGTGAAAATCTGCTGGAAATGCAGGGCCTGGCGCTGGTCGACGAAATACAGAATGCGGTCGGCGCCCAGGGTGCCGGCGCGGTAGCGCAGCGCCGCCAGGTCGGTGGTGGCGTAAAGATAGCCGCCGTCCGCCTTGCGCACGATCACCGGCAGCGGGTCGCCGTCCTTGTTCTTGAACTCGTCCAGGAACACGCACTGGGCGCCCTGGTCCTCGGTGAGCAGGCCGGCCTTGTCGAGATCGGCGACCACCCGGGCCAGATCGTCGTTATAGGCGCTTTCGCCTCGCACGTCGTCGGGTCCAAGGGTTACGCCCAGGCGGCGGTAGACCGCGTCGCAATGGCTCAGGGACACCTGGTTGAACTCGCGCCACAGGGACAGGCAGTACTCGTCGCCGGATTGCAGCTTCACCACCAGTGCCCGGGCCCGGTCGGCGAATTCCGGCGACTCGTCAAAGCGCTGCTTGGCGGCGCGGTAGAAGTTTTCCAGATCGCCCAGTTCGCGATTCAGTTGCTCGCCGCTTTCCTGGTCTTTCTGCTCTTCGAGGTAGGCGAGCAACATGCCGAATTGAGTGCCCCAGTCGCCGACATGGTTCTGCGGCACCACCTTATGGCCGAGGAAGGACAGCGTGCGCACCACGGCATCGCCGATGATGGTGGAGCGCAGATGACCCACGTGCATTTCCTTGGCCAGGTTGGGCGAGGAATAGTCCACCACCACGGTTTGCGCGCGCTCCGGGCGGGGCACCGCTAGGTAAGGGTCGTCGAGCGCCGCTTCCAGCTGGCCGTTCAGCCACTGGGCCGCCTGGAAGAAATTGATGAACCCGGGGCCGGCGATCTCCACCTTGGCCACTGCCGGGTCGTCGGGCAGCGCGTCGATCAGAGACTGGGCCAGATCGCGGGGCTTGAGCCCGGCGGGTTTGGCCAGCATCAGGGCGATGTTGGTGGCGAAGTCGCCGTGGCTTTTGTCCTTGGTGCGATCAATCTGCACCGGGGGCCGGGCGTCGCCGGGCAGGGTGCCGTTCTCGCGAAGGGTGTCCAGAGCGGTTTCGATCAGGGCGACAAGACGGTCTTTCATGCTCTTCCGGAGGCCGTGGATTGGAGCGGCGATTGTACGGCAATCGGCGCGGAAATTCCGCCCCCCGGCGGCGACCGGACTCTCCTAGTCGCCGCTCACATCGATATCCACCGTCACCATCATGCCGGGGCCAACGCGCTCCAGCGGTCCCTCGGTGAGGGCGATGCGCACCGGTATGCGCTGGGTGATCTTGGTGAAGTTGCCGGACGGGTTCGGGTCGGGTAATAGCGCGAACTGGCTGGTGGCGGCACGGCCGACAATGGCCACCCGGCCGGCGAAGTGCTGATCCGGGTAGGCGTCCACCTGGATCGCCACCGGCTGACCGGCCCGCAGCGCGCCGATGTCGGTTTCCTTGATGTTGGCCTCCACCCACAGATCGTCCGGGTCGTGCATCATCAGCAGGGGCTGCCCGGCGCCCACGTATTCGCCCTCGTCGACCAGGGTTTTGTTGACCAGACCGCTGATCGGGCTGGGCACCTGAAGGTCGCGGATGCGCAGTTTTTCCTCCGCCAGGTCCGCTTCGGCGCGGGCCAGTTGGTTCTCCGCCACCTTGATTCGCGAGCGCATCACCTCCGGCGGTGGCAGCGGCACTTGGACACCGTTCAGAAAGCCGACGTGGGCGTTGGCGGCCTGCGAGCGGCTCACCGCCACTTCCTGTTTGGCGCGTTGGTACTCGGCGCGGGCGGTTTGGTAGGCGTAGTAGTCCTGGTCGCGGCGCTGCTTGGAGATCGAGCCCTTTTCGTACAGCGCCTGGGTGCGCTTGTAGTCCTCGCGGGCGCTGGTCAGCCGTGATTGGGCGGCCTGCTCGGCGGCCTTGCTGGCATTCAACTGCTCATCGGTGATGGTTAGCCCGCCCTGGAACTGTTGCTCGCCCAGCGCCAGGCGGGTGCGTTCATACGCCACTTTGGCCCGCATGGTGTCGGCCTCGGCTTCGAGCGCCGCCAGATGGCGCTGTTCCGGTTCGCTGTACAGTCGGGCGACGGTGGCCCCGCGCTTGAGCCGGTCGCCTTCGGTAATCGGAAACTCAGTCACCCAGCCGGGCAGGCGGCTGCTGACGGTGACCTGGGCGGCCATGATGCGGGCGTCCTGGGCGCTGACATGGGTAAGGCGGTGCATGATGGTGGCGGCCATCCACACCAGGCACAACAGCAACAGGGTCGCCAGGGCAGCCAGTTTGAGCCGCCGTGAAGGACGGCGCAGAGGAGTGGAAGCGGACGATGGCGAAATCATGGCGGTCCTTGGTTGAGTCGTGTGAATGGGGTCAGGCGGTGTGCGGCGCACGTTGCCAGCGGCTCAGCAGCAGTGACGGAATGGCCACCACCACGAGGCTGCCGACCAGAATCCAGAAGCCGTCCTGGTAGGCGAGAATGGACGCCCAGAGGGTTTCCACCCGGCCCATCAAATAGCCGGCCATGGCGCTTTGCTGGTGGTCCGCGACACCCAGGCGGCTGGCCAGCTCGGCAAGCTGCCCCAGTTGCTGCTGAGCCTGAGTGTTGCCCGCGTTAACGCCGGCGTTGAGATGCTGGCCGTGGGACGCGGTGCGGCGGTCGAGCATGATCACCAGGCCGGCGGTGCCCAGGGCGCCGCCCAGTTGCAGGGCGAAGTTAATGGCCCCGGAACCGTGGCCGGTGAGCCGTGACGGCAGCGCGGCGATGGCCTTGGACAGCGTTGGCGGCGGGAACGCTGCCATGCCCACCGACAGCACCGCCATGGTGGTGGCGAGATAAAAGAACGAGGTGTTCCAGTCCATGCGCGTCATGTGCCACACGGCGAACAGGGTGCAGGCCAGGCCCGGCAGGGTGATCCAGTGGGGCGGATAGCGGTCGCTGAGCTTGCCCACCAGCGGCACCAGCACCGCCAGCACGGCGGTGGAGGGCAGAAAAATCTGGCCGGCGGTGACCGGGCTGTAATGCAGCACCGACTGCACGAATTGCGGCAGCAAATACATGATGCCGTAGAAGGTGCCGCCGAACAGGAACATGGCCAGGGTGCCGGTGACGAACAGCCGGTTACGGAAAATCGCCAGGTCCAGCAGTGGGTGAGGGGTGCGGCCCTGCCAGTGGACGAACGCCGCGCCGCACAGCAGGCCGGTGATCACCAGTGCTGGCACGCGCGGGTCGTCCCAGCCCCAGCGCTGGCCGTTGGACAGCGCCGCCAGCAGCGCGAACACGGCGGTGAACAGCAGCACCACGCCGGCCCAGTCGAACGGCGCCCGCGGCCCGCTCCGCTCGCGGCCCGGCAGGAAGAAGAAGCCCATCACCACCGCGGCCACGCAGATCGGCAGCGTGATGAAGAACACATAGCGCCAGGTGAAATTTTCCACCAGCCAGCCGCCGACCACGGTGGCCATGGTCAGCGGCAGGCCCAGGCACATACCGTACATGGCGGTGGCCATGCCTCGATCCTCCGGCGGGTAAACCGCGAACAGCGCTTCCATGGCCACAGGCCGGATCAGGCCGGTCATGGCGCCCTGGATGACCCGGGCGGCGATCAGCGCGGTCATGCCCTGGCCCAGGCCGCCCAGGATGGAGGCGGCGATGAACACCAGCAGCAGGCCCATGAAGGTGGCGCGCTGGCCCACCGAGGCCACCAGCCAGGGCGCCACTAGCAGCGACACCGTGGTGGAGGCGAGGAAGCCGGTGGACAGCCATTGCACCTGGCTGTCGCTCATGCCGAAGGCGCCCTTTATATAGGGGATCGCCACGTTGACGATGGTGATCGACATGCCCAGCGCCACCAGGCCAAGCATCACGGTGAGGGTGACCCAGAGGCGATAGCGGGGGCCATAGCGGTCGAACAGGGCGTCGACCTGGCTCATGACGATCTCCTTGCCGGGGAAGGGGTGCCAGGGGGCACGCGAAAACGAGGGGTATTTTAGTCAAGTTTAATGACGTATTTCCATCGTAATCTTCTATCGCCGGGATCGGGCCGGATATAAAGGCGGGTCAAAGCAGGTCGATCGGGTCCACGTCCAGGTGCCAGCGGCAGCGGCGACCGGAGGGCAGGCCACGGGCGTGCTCCATCAGCGCATCAAGCAGGCCGTGCAGCGCCGGGCGTTGATTGCTTTGCAGCAGCAGCTGGGCGCGGTAGCGGCCGGCGCGCTTTTCCATGGGCGCCGGTACCGGCCCCAGCACATGGACAGTGTCCAGGGCCGGCAGCCCGGCGGCGCACTCGTCCAGGAAGGTGAGGGCCTGGGCCATGGTCATGGCCTCGCAACGCAACAGGGCGAGGTGCCCGAACGGTGGCCAGCCGGCGCCGCGTCGCTCCTCCAGCAGGGTATTGGCGAGTGCCTGATAGTCGCCGGCGGCGGCCAGCTGCACCAGGTTGTGGTCGGTGTGGCGGCTTTGCATCAGCACCCGCCCGGGGCGGTCCTGGCGACCGCTGCGGCCGGCCACTTGCAGCAACAGCTGGGCGGCCTGCTCCGGGCCACGGAAGTCGGCGCTTAGGAAGCCGGCGTCCATGTTGGTGATCACCGCCAGGCTCAGGCGTGGGAAATGATGGCCCTTGGCGAGCATCTGCGTGCCCACCAGCACCGCCGGCTCGCCCTTCTGTATTTGTGCCAGCTTGGCGTCCAGGCTGCCCTTGCGGCGGGTGGTGTCGCGGTCGATGCGCACCACCGGCGCGCCACCCTTAACCTGCTCGCATTCCTTTTCCAGCAGCGCTTCCAGTTTCTCGGTGCCGGCGCCGGCGTCGGTGAGGTTGCTGGAGCCGCAGTCGCCGCATCGCTGCGGCACCCGGTGCTGGTGGCCGCAATGGTGGCAGCGCAGTTGCTGTTCGCTGCGGTGCCAGGTCATCAGGCTGTCGCAGCGCGGGCATTCGTCCTGCCAGCCGCAGTCCCGGCACAGAATGACCGGAGCGAAACCGCGCCGGTTGAGGAATACCAGCGCCTGTTCGCCGCGCGCCAGGGTGTCGCGTATCGCCTTGAGGGCGGTGGGCAGCAGCGGCCGGTCCGGGGTAGTGTCGCGGGCATCGAGCAGTTCGATGGGGGGCGCGCCGGCGTCGCCGGCACGGCGCGTCAGGCGCAGCCAGTGGTAGCGACCGGTGCGCGCCAGATGCAGGGTCTCCAGCGCTGGCGTGGCGCTGCCGTGCACCACCGGCACCGCCAGTTGCTGGGCGCGCCAGGTGGCCAGGTCACGGGCGTGGTAGCGGAAGCCGTCCTGTTGTTTCAAGGAGGCGTCGTGGGTTTCGTCGACGATGATCAGCCCGGGGTGGGCGAGCGGGGTGAACACCGCCGAACGGGTGCCAATGATGATGCGCGCCCGGCCGTCCCGGGCGGCCACCCAGGCGTCCAGGCGCTCGCGGTCGGTCAGGCCTGAGTGCAGCACCGTCACCGGCACCGCGAAGCGCTGCCGGAAGCGGCGCAGGGTCTGCGGCGTGAGGCCGATTTCCGGCACCAGCATCAGCACCTGTTTGCCGGCGGCGAGCACCGGCGCCATGGCCTGCAGGTAGACCTCGGTCTTGCCGCTGCCGGTGACGCCGTCGAGCAGGAACGGCTGAAAGCCTTCGGCGTCGACGATGGCGTGGATGGCGGCGCGCTGTTCCGGGTTGGCGGCCAGGGCCGGCTCGGCCAGCACCTCGGCGGGGGTGCCGGCGGCTTCCGGCTGCAGCTCCACCCGTTCCACCCATTCCTTGTCGCGCAGCGCCTGTAGCGCTGATTTGGACACCGACAGCGCCTCCAGCATCGCCGGGCTCAGGCCGTCCGGGTGCTCCTTTAATACGGTGAGGGCCTGCCGCTGGCGGGGGGCGCGGGCCAGGCGGTCGTCGCTGACGTGATGGCCGCGGTCGGTGAGCCGCCAACGCACTTCGCCGCCGGCCAGTGCCGGCTGACCCTGGCGCAGCAGGGCCGGCAGCACGAAGCCCAACACTTCGCCCAACGGGTGGTGGTAGTAGCGGGCGGCGCGCTGGCAAAGGGTATAAAGCGCTTCGTCGATGACCGCTTCCTGGTCGAGGACGCGCTGCACGTTTTTGAGTTTGGCGAACTGGCTGGGCTGGTGGTCGTGGACCAGCCCCACCAGGGTGCGGCGGCCGAACGGCACCTGCACGCGGGCGCCGCGGGGAGGCGTCGGCGACCCCGCCGGCAGACGGTAGTCGAAGCATCCCGGCAGGGGCACCGGCAGGGCGACCTGTATGATGGACTCAGAAGGCACGGAAGGTTCCGGTTTATCTCTTGCGCATCGGTGTCAAGCTGTTATGATTCGCGCTCACTTTTGCCCGGCG
>JBFJUC010000140.1:0-6765 GCA_041624875.1 Alcanivorax sp. | reverse complement strand
GCCCACGAACTGCTGGCCGATCTGGACAAGGAAACCGTCGATTATGTGGACAACTACGACGGCACCGAGCGCATTCCCGACGTCATGCCGACGCGGGTGCCCAATCTGTTGGTCAACGGCTCCTCCGGCATCGCCGTGGGCATGGCCACCAATATCCCGCCCCATAACATGGGTGAGGTGGTGGACGGCTGTCTGGCGCTGATCGACGACGACAGCCTGACTCCGGATGACCTGATGGAATACATCAAGGGTCCGGATTTCCCCACCGCCGGCATTATTAACGGTCGCGCCGGTATCGTTCAGGCCTACCGCACCGGCCGCGGCCGCATCTATGTGCGTGCCCGCGCCGAGATCGAGCAGACCGATAAAAGTGGCAAGGAAGCCATCATCATCCACGAGCTGCCGTACCAGGTGAACAAGGCGCGGCTGATCGAGAAGATCGCCGAGCTGGTCAAGGAAAAGCGCATCGAGGGCATCACCGAGCTGCGCGATGAGTCCGACAAGCAGGGCATGCGCGTTTACATTGAACTGCGCCGGGGCGAGAACGCGGAAGTGGTGCTCAACAACCTCTATCAGCAAACGCAGATGGAGACCGTGTTCGGCATCAACACCGTGGCCCTGGTGGACGGCCAGCCGCGTACCCTGAACCTGCGCGAGCTGCTGGACGCCTTCCTGCGCCACCGCCGCGAGGTGGTGACCCGCCGTACCGTTTACGAGCTGCGCAAGGCCCGTGAAAAGGCCCACCTGCTGGAAGGTCTGGCGGTGGCGCTGGCCAACATCGACCCGGTGATCGAGCTGATCAAGGCCTCACCGAGCGCCGCTGAAGCGAAGGAAAAACTGCTCGCCAAGGGCTGGGCGCCGGGCGATGTGCTGGCCATGCTGGAACGCGCCGGTGGCGAAGACGCCGCCCGCCCGGACGGTCTCGACGAACACTACGGGTTGCGCGACGACTTCTATCACCTGAGCCCGGAACAGGCCCAGGCGATTCTCGACCTGCGCCTGCAGAAGCTGACCGGCCTGGAACGGGAAAAGCTGATCACCGATTACCAGGTGCTGCTGGATCAGATCCGCGAAATGATGCTGATTCTGGCCGATCCGGATCGTCTGATGCAGGTGATCCGCGACGAGCTGCACGCGATTCGTTCGGAGTACAGCGACGAACGCCGCACCGAGATCCAGACCTCGCGGCTGGATCTGAGCATGGAAGACCTGATCGCCGAGGAAACCGTGGTGGTCACGCTCAGCCACTCCGGCTACGCCAAGACCCAGCCGATCGACACCTACCGGGCGCAGAAGCGCGGCGGGCGCGGCAAGTCCGCCGGTCAGTTGAAGGACGAGGATTACGTCGAGCAACTGCTGGTGGCCGGCACCCACGACACCCTGTTGTGCTTCACCAATGAAGGCAAGGTCTACTGGCTGCGGGTGTTCGAGCTGCCCCAGGGCGGTCGCGCGTCCCGTGGTAAGCCGATCGTCAACCTGATTCCGGCGCTCAAGCCGGAAGAACGCATCACCGCCATTCTGCGTCTCGACGCGGAGATGGTCCGCCAGCGTGCCGCCGGCGATGACGAGGACGAAGCGGACGCCGATGCGGTGGACGTCGACGCGGCGACCGCCGCCGCGGTGGAAGACGTGGATGTCGATGGCGCCGACAGCGAGCCGCAAGTCGCGGAAGGGCCGTTCATCTTCATGGCGATTTCCAACGGCGTGGTCAAGCGCACCGAGCTGGCCAAATTCGCCAGGCCGCGCAGCAACGGTCTGATCGCCGTGCGTCTGCAGGAAGGCGAACACCTGGTCAACGTGGCCATCACCCAGGGTGACGAAGACGTGGTGCTGGTGGCCGGCAACGGCAAAGTGGTCCGTTTCAAGGAATCCAAGGTCCGGGTAATGGGCCGCACCGCCCGCGGTGTGCGTGGTATGAAGGTGGCCGAAGGCGAGGAAGTGATCGCCCTGATGGTGCCTCAGGAAGGCGGGCAGATGCTGGCTGCTTCCGAGAACGGCTACGGCAAGCGCACCGACTTGAGCGAGTTCCCGACCAAGGGTCGGGGCACCCAGGGCGTGATCGGCATGGTGGTCAACGAGCGTAACGGTCCGCTGGTGGGCGCCGCTCAGGTGTTCGGCAACGAGGACATCATGCTGATCTCCAACCAGGGCACCCTGGTGCGCACCCGCGTGGACGAGGTCAGCCATCTGGGCCGCAACACCCAGGGGGTTCGTCTGATCCGTCTTGGTGACGGCGAGGCGTTGTCCGGTCTGGCGCCGATTCCGGAGCTGGACGTGGACGACGAGGAGCTGGAAGAGGACGCCGCCGAAGAAAACGGCGCTGACGGAGCGGATAACGCCCCGGCGGACGGCGACGAAGAGTAAAAAGAAGGGCGGCGTCAGCCGCCTGTAACCCGGAGATTAACCAATGTCCCGCGCTTATAACTTTTGCGCCGGCCCGGCGGCCTTGCCGGAAGCGGTCCTTCAGCGGGCCCGCGAGGAAATGCTGGATTACCGTGGCACCGGCATGTCGGTGATGGAGATGAGCCATCGCGATGACGTGATCGTAGCCATGGCGGAGCAGGCCGAACAGGACCTGCGCGATCTGATGGGCATTTCCGACGACTATGCGGTGCTGTTTCTGCAGGGCGGCGCCAGTGCCCAGTTCGCGATGGTGCCGATGAACCTGCTCGGCGACGCGGGCCGCGCGGATTACATCAATACCGGCCAGTGGTCCAGCAAGGCAATCAAGGAAGCGCGACGCTTCGGTGAGGTCAATGTGGCGGCCTCCAGCGAGGACCGCAACTTCAGCTATGTGCCGGCGCAGAGCGACTGGCGGCTCTCCGACGCCGCCGCCTATGTGCATTACTGCCCCAACGAGACCATCGGTGGTGTGGAGTTCGACTTCGTGCCCGAGGTGGACAAGCCGCTGGTGGCCGATATGAGCTCCACCATCCTGTCGCGTCCGTTGGATGTCAGCCGTTTCGGCCTGATTTACGCCGGCGCGCAGAAGAACATCGGCCCGGCGGGGATCACCGTGGTGATCGTACGCAAGGACCTGCTCGGCCGGGCCGGCGCCTCGGTGCCGGCGATGATGAATTACCAGACCCACGCCGAGAACGGCTCCATGTACAACACGCCGCCCACCTTCGCCTGGTATCTGGCCGGCCTGGTGTTCCAGTGGCTCAAGGAACAGGGGGGCGTGGAAGCCATGGGCGAGATCAACCGCCGCAAGGCGGATAAGCTCTACGGCTTCATTGACGCCAGCGGCTTCTACAGCAACCCGGTGGCGCCCACCCAGCGCAGCTGGATGAACGTGCCGTTCATTCTCTCCGACAGTGCCCTGGACAAGGCGTTTCTCGCCGAGGCGGACGCCGCCGGGCTGCGCAACCTCAAGGGCCACCGGAGTGTCGGCGGTATGCGCGCCAGCATTTATAATGCGGTACCGGAAACGGCCGTGGATGCCCTGATAGACTTCATGGCGGACTTCGAAAAACGCAACGGATAAGGCGGGTGCGCGCACACTCGCCAGCCGTGGCGCGCCCAGGCGGAACCTGACATGACCGAATCATTGGACAAGCTGAGAGATCAGATCGATAACCTGGACCAACAGCTCCAGGATCTGCTCAATCACCGTGCCGAGCTCGCCCACCAGGTGGCCGAGGTGAAGCGCCGCGAGGACGCCGAGCCGGTGTTTTACCGCCCGGAGCGGGAAGCCCAGGTGCTGAGCCGCATCAAGGAACGCAATACCGGCCCCATCGACGGCGAGTCCATGGCGCGCCTGTTCCGCGAAGTGATGAGCGTGTGCCTGGCGTTGGAACAGCCCATGCGGGTGGCGTTTCTGGGGCCGGAAGGCACCTTTACCCAGCAGGCGGCGATCAAGCATTTCGGCCACGCGGTGGAAAGTGTGCCGCTGGGTGCCATCGACGAGGTGTTCCGTGAAGTGGAGGCGGGCGCCGTGCACTTCGGCGTGGTGCCGGTGGAAAACTCCACCGAGGGCATGGTGAACCACACCCTGGATTCGTTCATGAATTCCGACCTCAAGATCTGCGGCGAGGTGGAGCTGCGCATCCACCACCATCTGCTCGCCGGCCCCCACACCCGCCGGGACAAGGTGACGCGCATCTACTCCCACCAGCAGACCCTGGCCCAGTGCCGCCAATGGCTGGACGCGCACATGCCGGCGGTGGAACGGGTGGCGGTGAGCTCCAACGCGGAGGCCGCCCGGCGGCTCAAGGACGAATGGAACGCCATGGCCATCGCCGGCGACATGGCCCGTGAGCTCTACGACCTGGAGCCGGTGCAACGCAACATCGAGGACCGCCCGGACAACACCACCCGCTTTCTGATTATCGGCCGCCAGGACACGCCGGCCTCCGGCCGCGACAAAACCAGCCTGTTGATTTCGGGCAAGAACCGCCCCGGGCTGTTGTCGGATCTGCTGCGGCCATTCCGCGACAAGGGCGTCAACCTGACCCGTCTGGAAAGCCGGCCCTCGCGCATCGCCAACTGGAGCTATGTGTTCTTCGTCGACTGCGAAGGCCACAAGGCGGACGCCACGCTCACCGAGGTGCTGGAGACCCTGGAAGCCGACGGCAACACCATCAAGGTTCTGGGCTCCTATCCGAAGGCGGTCCTTTAGGAAAGCGTTATGACTTGCGACTATATCCAACTGGCCAACAGCGGCGTGCAGCAACTGCGCCCCTATCAGCCGGGTAAACCCGTTGAGGAACTGCAGCGCGAGCTGGGCCTGCGCGACGTGGTCAAGCTGGCCAGCAACGAGAACCCGCTGGGGCCGAGCCACCGGGCGCTGGACGCGGTGCGCCGGTCACTGGATCAGATTCATCTTTATCCGGACGGTGCCGGCTTTGAGCTGAAGCACGCGCTCGCGGAGAACCTGGGCGTGAGCAGTGACCGGATCACGCTCGGCAACGGCTCCAACGACGTGCTGGAGTTGGTGGCGCGCGCCTATCTGCAGCCCGGTGACGAGGCGGTGTTTTCGGAGTACGCGTTTGCCGTCTACCCGCTGGTGACCCTGGCATGCTCGGCGACACCGGTGGCGGTGGATTCGCATCTCTACGGCCACGATCTGGCCGCCATGGCGGACGCCATCACCGAACGCACTCGGGTAGTGTTCCTGGCCAACCCCAACAACCCCACCGGCACCTGGTTCAACGATCAGGCGCTGGACACCTTCCTGGCCAGAGTGCCGGAGCGCGTGCTTGTGGTGCTGGACGAGGCGTACTTCGAGTACGTGGAGGAAAGCCACTACCCGGACGGCCTGAAACGGCTGGATCGTTACCCGAACCTGGTGGTTACCCGCACCTTTTCCAAGATTCACGGGCTGGCCGGCCTGCGTGTGGGCTACGCCGTGTCCCACCCGCAGATCGCCGATGTGCTTAACCGGGTACGCCAGCCTTTCAACGTCAGTATCCCGGCGCTGGTGGCGGCCCAGGCGGCCCTCGGCGACACCGACCATATCGAGAACTCCAAAGGCGAGAACACCGCCGGGCTGGTGCAATTGGCGGAAGGGCTTGACGCGCTCGGCCTCACCCAGATTCCCTCGGTGGCCAATTTCATCGCCTTCGACTGTGGCGGCGACGCGGAGCCTGTCTACCAGGCGTTATTGCGCGAAGGCGTGATCGTACGCCCGTTGGGCGGCTACGGCTTGCCCAACCACCTGCGGGTCACCGCCGGCACCGCCCGCGATAACGAACGCTTCCTGCAGGCGCTGAAGAAAGTGATGCGTCGCTGATGACTGCCTCCCGGCCCCCTTTGTTTCAACGTGTCGCGATCATCGGGCTGGGCTTGATCGGCGGCTCGCTGGCGGCCGCTATCCGCGAGCAAGGGCTGGCGCGCACCGTGGTGGCCGGCTCGCGCTCCACCCGCACCCTGGAACAGGGCCTCGCCCTGGGGTTGATCGACGAGGGCAGCCAGGACCTGGCGGTGGCGGTGCGCGGCGCCGATCTGGTGTTCGTGGCGACGCCGGTATCGTCCATGGGCGCGGTGCTTCAAGCGCTGCGCCCGGGGCTTGCCGAGCGCGCCATCGTCACCGACGGCGGCAGTGTCAAAGGCGCGGTGATCGCCGAGGCCCGCCGGGCCCTGGGCGATCATTTCTCCCGCTTCGTGCCCGGGCACCCGATCGCCGGCAAGGAAAAAAGCGGTGTGGAAGCCGCCGATGCCGGGCTGTATCGTCAGCATCGGGTGATTCTGACGCCGACCCCGGACACCGACGCCACCGCCACCGGCCGGATACGGGCGCTGTGGACCGCCGTGGGCGCGGAAGTGCTGGAGATGGCGCCGGAGCACCATGACCGGGTGCTGGCGGAGACCAGCCATCTGCCCCATTTGTTGGCCTTTTCCCTGGTCGACACGCTGGCCCGGCAGGGCGATTCCACCGAGATATTCCGCTACGCTGCCGGCGGCTTCCGCGACTTCACGCGCATCGCCAGTTCCGACCCGGTGATGTGGCACGACATCTTCCGCGAGAACCGGGACGCGGTGTTGGAAGCGCTGGCCCTGTTCCGGGACGGCATCGACCGCTTCCAGAACGCCATTGAGCACAACGACGACGAGGCCCTGATGGGCGTCATGACCCGGGCTAACGCCGCCCGGGCCCACTTTCTGGCCATGAACGAGCGCACTTCCTACACCCGCGCCCGGCATTCCGACGACGAGACAGGCATGACACAGCAATCCAACCCCACCTTCCTGGCGCGCCCCGGCGGCCGGCTCAACGGCCGGCTGCGGGTGCCGGGTGATAAATCCATGTCCCACCGGGCCATC
>JBFJUC010000139.1:0-6825 GCA_041624875.1 Alcanivorax sp. | reverse complement strand
TCGCGCAGCCGTTCGTGCAGCAGCCGGAACTTTTCCATCGGAAAACGGTGCCGACCGGGGAACGGAAAACTGTAGGACGGATGATAGACAAGCGGTACGGACATGGCCGCAGTATAGCGGAACGGTGGCGGTGCGCGGGCCCGGTCAAGGCGCCTCGGCGAAGCCAGCCAGCCCCTGCCCGAGAACGCGATACAGGGCCACCCGTGCCAGCAGTTCGTTATACCGCTGGTCCAGCATGTTCTGGCGCGCGTTATTCAGGCTGGTCTGGGCGTCCAGCACCGAGATCAGCTCAATGTCACCTTCGCGATAGCGCACCTCGGCGATTTCGAAACTGCGGCGTGCCTGAACCAGCGCTTCGCGGAAGAACCGTTCCTGTTGCGCCAGGGCATCGATGCTACCCAGGCTCTGGTCCACCTCGGAGAGCGCGGTGAGCAGCACACCCCGGTAGGTGGCCACCTGCTCCAGCCAGGCGGCGCGGGCGGTGGTGTTCTCGCCGCGCACCTGGCCACCGTCGAACAACAGTTGGCTGAGAGAGGCGGCCAGGCTGTAGACCGCGTCGCCGTCGAACAGATCGCTCAGCGAACGGCTGGCGTAGCCGGCGCCGCCGGTCAGACTCAATGACGGCCAGTAGGCACTGCGTGCCACCGCGACGTTGTAGTCGGCGGCCATCAGGTTGGCCAGGGCGCGGCCCACATCCGGGCGCTGCGCCAGCACTTCGGCGGGCAGGCCCGGTTCGATCTCCGGCACGGTCAGCGCGTCGAGCCCACCGTCCGCCAGCAAGAAGCCCTGGGGGGTGTCGCCGACCAGTACTGCCAGGGCGTAGCGGGTTTCCCGGGCCTGTTGACGCAGGTCCGGCAGAGCGGCGCGTTGGTTGGCCACCAGGGTGCGCTGCTGGGCCAGATCCTGGGGCGACACCGCGCCGTACCGCACCTTGGCTTCGACCAGTTCCAGCACCCGCTCGGCCAGCCTCAGGCTGTCCTCGGCCAGGGCCAGGCGGTCTTCGAGGTAGCGCCACTGCAACCAGGTATTGGCAACGCTGGCCAGCACCGTCAGGCGCACGCTGTCGCGGTCGAAGCGGCTGGCCTCCAGGTTGGCCTCGGCAATCGCTTTGCTGTTGCGCAACCGGCCCCACAGGTCCAGCTCATAGCTGGCGTTGGCGCGCAACTGGAAGCTGTCGCTGCTGGTGCCGCCGAAGGCGCCGGAGGTGGACGCACCACCATCCAGCGACAGGTTAGGAAACAACGACGAACCGGCCTGCTGCAAACGGCCCTCGGCCTGCAGAACCCGGGCGGCGGCGGCGCGCAGATCGGTATTGTCGCTGAGCGAGCGGGCCACCAGCTGATTCAATTCATCACTGCCGAAGCCCTGCCACCAGGCCGGGTTCGCCACCGCCGCGCGGCTCGCCGCGAGCTGGTTCTCCCACTGCGCGGGCGCGTCCACCTCCGGCGCTTCCAGTCCCGACTGCACCGCGCACCCGGCCAATAACACCACGGCAACGACGATGCCGACAAATCGCTCACCGCGCCGAAGGGTGGCCGCGAACAGCGGCCGCGGGCGCAATAATGTAAGGGCGGTGGTCGATTCATTCATTACTGAGCGCCTCCACTGGATTGAGCCGTGCCGCCTTCAACGCCGGCGCGAACCCGAACACCAGGCCGATCACCGCGGCGCACAGGAAGGCGGCGCCGGCCACCGTGGCGGAAAACAGAATCGGCAGGCCAAGCACTTTCAGCAGCAGCCCCACGGCCACACCGCCGAGCACACCGATGATGCCGCCCAGGGCCGACACCACCACCGCTTCGGTGAGGAACTGCTGAAGAATATTCCGTTGGCGGGCGCCGGTGGCCATGCGGATGCCGATTTCATGGATGCGCTCGGTGACGCTCACCAGCATGATGTTCATGACGCCGATGCCGCCCACCAACAGCGAGATCGCCGCGATCGAGCCGAGCAGCATGGTGAGGGTGTTCTGGGTGTCGGAGATCATGTCCAGCAACGACGCCATGTTGAATACGCGCACGTCCTTGGTGCCGTGACGCTGCACCAGCAGATCCACCGCCGCCTGTTCGGTGGCGTCGATGGCGGTTACATCGTCCACCGCCAGGGTGATCGAGCGCAGATAGTTCTGACCGAACAGGCGCAGCGTGCCGGTGGACAGCGGCACGAACACCACGTCGTCTTGATCGTCACCCCAGTTGGTGGCGCCCTGCTCGCTCATCACCCCGATCACCTGGAACGGGATGCTGTTGAGGAGCACGAATTGCCCCAGCGGATCGCTGTCCGGGAACAGGTTCTCTCGCACGGTTTCGCCGATCACCGCCACCGGCGCATAGCGGGCTTCGTCATTGGCATTGAAAAAGATGCCCGCGGAGCGTTCCCAGTCGCGCAGCGACGGGTAAGCCGAGGACACCGCCTTCACCGAGGTGCTGACGTCCCGGCCCAGCGCCCGGGCGGTGGCCGATCCGGAAATTTCCGGCACCGCCACCCGGACGTTGGGCAAGCTTTCCAAGGCGTCGGCGTCGGCGGGCACCAGGGTCGCCACCACGCCGTCGGCGGTGCGCTGCTGGCCCCGGTCCGGGCGGATCACCAGCAGGTTGGTGCCCATATCGCCGATGCGCGCCACCACATCCTGTTTGGCGCCCTGCCCGATCGCCAGCATCACCACCACCGCCCCCACACCGATCACGATGCCGAGCAGCGTCAGCAGGGTGCGCAGCCAGTTGGCGCGCAGCGAACGCAATGCCATGGTCACCGCTTCGGGAATCTCGCCGGGCTCCGGCAGGCCGGACTCCGCCGGCGGCGCCAGCGCGGTGGGCGTCTCAGCGGTGGCGCGGGCGGGCCGGTGGCGGGTGTCGGCGACAATATCACCGTCGTGCAGCTCGACGACGCGGTCCGCGTGGGCGGCCACTTCCGGGTCGTGGGTAATCAGGATCACCGTGTGGCCCCGGTCGGCCAGGCCGGTCAGGTGGGCCATCACCGCCTCGCCGCTCTGGCTGTCGAGGGCACCGGTGGGTTCGTCGGCGAGAATCACCCGGCCGCCGTTCATCAACGCCCGGGCGATGGACACGCGCTGCTGCTGACCACCGGACAACTGGTTGGGCCGATGGTCGAGGCGCTCGCCCAGACCCAGGTCGGTGAGCAGAGCCTGGGCGCGGGCTTTGCGCTGGTCGCGGTGCATGCCGGCGTAGATCGCCGGCAACGCCACGTTTTCCCAGGCGCTGGCCGTGCCGATCAGGTGATAGCTCTGGAACACGAAGCCGAACATTTCCCGGCGCAGCCAGGCCAGTGCCTGGTGGTCCATGGCATTGACGTCCTGGCCGGCGAAGCGGTATTCGCCCTCACTGGGCCGGTCCAGGCAGCCGAGCAGATGCATCAGGGTGGACTTACCGGAACCGGAGCTGCCCATGATCGCCACGCATTCGCCGGCCTCGATGGTCAGCGAGATGCCGTGCAGCACCTCCACGTCCTGGTCACCGCCGGGGAAGCGCTTGCGGATGTCGCGCAGTTCAATCAAGGGCGCCCGCGGCGACTGATGTGCCATTAGAACAGGCCCCGTCGGCGTGGCGCTTCCTCGGTGTGTGCCTGCACCTTGCCGATCACCACGGTGTCGCCTTCGGCGAGCCCGTCGGTGATCTGCACGCGCACCCGGTCGGTGACCCCGGTTTTCACCGGGCGTTTTTCCAGACGGCCTTTGCCGGCGGGCACTTCCACGTACTGGCCGCCGGCGCCGTTCTTCACCGCCGAGGCCGGTACGCTGAGCGCGCCCTGGGCGGCTTCCACCACGAAGAAGACCTGGGCGGTCATGCCGGACATCAAGGCGTTACCCGGGTTGGCCACATCGAACTCGGCGGTGTAGAGCACCACGTTGTTGACCACTTCCGGGGTCGGCAGCACCTGACGCAACGTGCTGTCGTACCGCAGACCGCTGTTGCCCAGGGTGGAGAAATACACCGGCATGCCGATTTCAAGACGGTCCACGTCCGCCTCGGAGACTTCCGTGGACACCGTCATGGTGGCGAGGTCGGCGATGCGCATCAGAATCGGCGCGGTCTGGTTGGCGTTGAGGGTTTGCCCTTCGCGGGCGTCCAGGGTCACCACGGTGCCGTCGCGGGGGGCGTAGATTTTGGCGTAGCCGAGGGTCGCCTGATCGCCTTCCAGACTGGACTGGGTCTGGTCGATCTGCGCCTGCAGCACTTTGATCTGAGCGCGGGTGGTGGCGAGGGTCGCCTTGGCGGTCTGCCAGGCGTCGTCACTGGTGGCATCGGCCTGGCGCAGCCGCTCCTGGCGGTTGAACTGCAATTGCGCCAGTTCCAGCTCGGCGCGCTGTTGCTCCAGTTGCGCGCGCAGGGCGTCCAGCTCCGCCAAACCCGCCTGCACCCGCGACTCCTGCACCGAGGCGTCGATCTCCGCCAGCAACTGACCTTTTCCGACTTTGTCGCCGAGATCCACGTGCAGCTTTTCCAGCTGGCCGGACACCTGGGCGCCCACGTCCACATAATCGTAGGGCTCCAGGGTGCCGAGGGCGGTCACCAGGTCTTCGATGTCGGCGGGTTGGGCCCGGGCGGTTTGCCACTGCCCGGCCGTGGCGCCGTTACCCGAAAGCCACCACCAGGACGCGGCCAGCACGGCCAGCACCACCAGCGCGACGATTAGCAAACGACGTTTGATCCAGCGTGTCATGACCCTGCCCGAATAGCCTGCCCAAAAAGAAATGCGTCGACCTCAAAGGTACCGGCAAAAGATGCAAAGAATATGCGCCAAACCGGCAAGCACGGTGCACGCCGGTCGTTCAGTCGCGGAACGGCGTCACCAGATGCTTGAGGTTTTCCACGCTGAGGATCATCGCCAGAGCCATCAGGCGGCCCAGTTCACCCCTGGGGAAGCCGCGATCCGCGAACCACAGCAGGTAGGGTTCCGGCAGGTCGATCAGTGGCCTGCCCTGGTACTTCCCAAAAGGCATGGTGCGCTGGCAGACAGCAATCAGATCTTCGTTCTTGAAACTCATGGCGGTGCCGTTGGCGCGGGGATGCCGGGCAGACTAACGCGCCGGGTCGTGGCAGTCACCACCCAACGCCTCCCCGGCCCGCTGCTCCGCGGCGGCCTGACGCAGGATCGATACCGCGCTATGGCAGAACAAAGCGGCAATCGCCATTGCCACCAGCACGTCCGGCCAGTGACTGCCGGTCGCCAGTACCAGCAGGCCGGCGACAATCACCGCCAGGTTGGCGAGCACATCATTGCGCGTGCACAGCCAGGCGGATCGAATATTGGCGTCGCCCTGGCGGTAGCGCACCAGCAGCGCCAGACTGGTGAGGTTAGCCACCAGCGCCAAAGCCCCGATGCCGGACATCATCACCCCCGGGGGCGCGGCACCGGTTATCAGGCTCACCAGGCTGTCCGCCAGCACCAGCAACCCCAGCAGCAGCAGCGAGAAGCCCTTGATACGGGCGGCGCGGAACCGCCAGGTCAGGGACTGCCCCAGCGCCCACAGGGTGAGACCGTAGGTCGCGGCGTCACCCAGGAAATCCAGGGCGTCGGCGCGCAGTGCCCGCGAGCCAGAGAACAGGCCCACCGCCGCCTCCACGGCGAACATGATCAGGTTGATCGCGAGCAACGCGATCAGTACGTTTCGATAGGCGGCTGGCGCCTGGTGGTTCAATTCCGGTTCGCAACATGCCATGTCGGTCTCCGTCCGCTGCGGGGGTCAATGGGAAGCGTGCAGCACACAAACGTGGGGACTGTCGCCGCGCTCCACCTGCAAAGTGCTATGGGCGATGCTGAAATGGTCATGCAGACCCGCCGCCACCCGGTCCAGCCAGGCATCGCCGGGAAAACCGTCCGGCATCACCAGATGGACGGTCAACGCGCTCTCAGTGGTGCTCATACCCCAGATGTGCAGGTCGTGGATGTCGGTGACGCCGGGCTGGTCGCGAAGCCAGGCGTCCACCTCGGCAAGGTCGATGTTCGCGGGTACCGCGTTGAGGATCAGCTTCAGGGATTCGCGCAGCAAGCCCCAGGTGCCAATAACGATCACCACGGTGATCAGCAGGCTGGTGACCGGATCAAGCCAGTTCCAGCCGGTATAGAGTATCGCCAGGCCGGCCAGCACCACGCCCACCGACACCGCCGCGTCGGCGACCAGATGCAGGAAGGCGCCACGAATATTCAGGTCTCCCTGGCTGCCCTTAACGAACAACCAGGCCGACGCCGCGTTGACCAGCACACCGATGCCGGCCACCACCAGGACGGTCACCGACGCCACCTCCGGCGGATCGGCCAGCCGCCGGATGGCGTCCCAGCCGATCGCGCCGCAGGCGATCATCAGGAACATGGCGTTGGCCAACGCCGCCAGGATCGAGCTGCCACGCAGGCCGAAGGTGAAGCGGCTGTCCGGCACCTTGCGCGCCAGCAGAGCGCCGACCCAGGCGAGCACCAGGCCCAGCACATCGGACAGGTTGTGGCCGGCGTCGGCCATCAGTGCCGAGGACTGCGCCAGAAAACCGTAAACGAATTCCACCGCCGTGAACCCAAGGTTCAGGGTGATGGCGATCACGAAGGCGCGGCCGAAATCCTTCGGCGCGCCGTGCGAGTGACCATGATCATGGTGGTGATGGGTGTGCACTGGGCGGCTCCTTCGATCCGTTTCGGCACATTCCAATACCTGTAGCCACTACAGGGTCAAGGCCGATCAGAAAGAGGACTTCGGCCTGGTCCTCGACCGGTACCGGCGACGCACAGGCACGGCCAGTAGTTCATCGTCAATCCCATATCATACTGACGGGGCGCCCAAACGGTGGCGCCCTGTTTCGGGTTAAGGTCCAGGTT
>JBFJUC010000138.1:0-6848 GCA_041624875.1 Alcanivorax sp. | reverse complement strand
CGCCACCGGCACCAATAACGTGGACCTGGACGCGGCCCGGCGACAAGGCGTGGTGGTCTGCAACGTGAGCGGCTACGCCACCGCCACCGTGGCCCAGCACACCCTGGCCCTGATGCTCGGCCTGGCCAGTGCCTGGCACCGCTACGACGCCGACGCCCGGGCCGGCCGCTGGTCCGCATCGGACATGTTCTGTCGCATGGATTATCCGGTGGTGGAACTGGCCGGCAAAACCCTCGGCCTGATCGGCCACGGTGACCTGGGCCGGCGCGTGGCGGCGCTCGCCGAGGCGCTGGGCATGACCGTGCGGGTGGCGGCCTCGCTGCGCCCCGGGGCGGACAACAGCGGCCGGGTGCCGCTCAACACCCTGCTCGGCGACGCCGACGTAATCAGCCTGCACTGCCCCCTTACCGAGGCCACCGAGAAGATGGTCAACCGGGACTTCCTGGCCGCCATGAAACCCGGCGCCTTTCTCATCAATACCGCGCGCGGCGGTCTGGTGGATGAGCCGGCGCTGGCCGACGCCTTGCGTGGCGGTCGTTTGGGCGGCGCCGCCCTTGACGTGCTCAGCCAGGAGCCGCCGCCGGCGGACCACCCGCTACTGGCGCCGGATGTCCCCAATCTGATTGTCACCCCGCACAGCGCCTGGGTGAGCCGAGAGAGCCGCCAGCGTCTGCTGGACGGGGTGGCCGCCAATATCCGCGCCTGGCGGACCGGCCGGCCCACCAATGTGGTCAACGGTCTGCAAAGCGCCTGATTCGGAGAGCGAAGATGTGGTTACAGCGAACGGTAACTCTGGCGCCCCGTGGCCGGGGCTTTCATCTGGTCAGCGGCGAGGTGCGCGATGCGCTGCCGGAGCTGGCGGAATACCGGGTCGGGTTGTTGCACCTGTTCCTGCAGCACACCTCCGCGTCCCTGGCCATCAATGAGAACGCCGACCCGGACGTGCGCGGCGATCTGGAACGTCACTTCAACGTGATGGTGCCGGAGAACGCGCCGCACTACGCGCACACCCTGGAAGGGCCGGACGATATGCCCGCGCATATTAAAACGGTGCTGATCGGCGAGAGCCTGACGGTGCCGGTGAGCGACGGGGCGCTGGCGCTCGGCACCTGGCAGGGTATTTACCTGTGCGAGCATCGCGACCACGCCGGAAGCCGGCGCGTCGTCGCGACGCTGCAGGGCGAGAAGCGCTGACGCTCGCCGCCCGATTCGATTACTGCGAAATCCACTGCAGGAACTGGCGGCGCTCTTCCTGCGTGGCCTGGTTCCACTGGGCTTTCAGCGTGTCCAGGTAGCTGGCCTGGCCGCTGGCGCTGGCTCCGCCCTCGGCGTTGCTAGCCGTGCCGCTTGCGGCGGGCGCCGCCGGGGCCGGGGTCACCGCTTCGGCGGCCTTGGGCTGTACCGCGCTGGCCCCTTTGGTTTCCACCTCGGTGCCGGTGATGGGCGCCAGGAAACCACGGTTGAGCACCAGGCCGCTGGCCTGGCTGGGGGTCTTCTCGCCGCTGTTCATGTTTTCCACCCAGCCGGAGAAATCTTCCTCCAGGGCGCGGGCCTGGGAGACGTTCTGCGGACGCTCGAAATCCAGGCGATAGAATTCGCCGGCTTTCCCGTCCACCACGAACAGGGCCGGGTCGGACTTCATCACTTCATGGCTGTCGGCGTCGAGGTCCCAGAGGCGCTTGTAGTAGGCCAGGATTTCATAGCGCCCGGGGGTCACTTTGAGATCCTTGTGATCGGTATTGAAGAAGGTGTTCACCCCGTCCACTTCACTGCCGTTGATGGTGAAGACTTCCAGGTCGGAGGGCACACGAATCGTCAGCACCTGGCTGTCCGGTTGCTTGGCGCCTTCGTAGAGCTGCACCACCGGGCTGCGGCTGCAGGCGGTGAGCAGGAAAGCGGCGGCCGCGATTAGCGCGAACGAACGCAATAAAGCCATGATGTTCTCCCGGTTTGCGGACCCGCCAGTGTGGCGGACCCGTATGATGTTTTTATGACAGGCCCTAGAAGCCCCAGGTGGTCAGGTTCGACGGCGGTTCGCCGTTCGCCAGGCTGTTCAGCCCGCGGACACAGCGCACGACCCACCAGATGACGATGATTACCAGCAACAGCCAGCCGATCAATGCCAGTGTGGTGATGCCGGCGATCAGGTTGTACAGCAGGCCGATCCAGAAGGTGCGGTACTGAAAGCGGAAGTGGGCCTTGTGCGGCTCCGGGGCGTCCGGGGCCTGCAGGTGGGCGATTACCGCGCCCACCAGGGCGGTGACACCGCCGGTGAGCAGACCGATCAGCAGCAGCGCGTAGCTGATTCTGACCAGCTGAGAGCGGGTTTCCGCACTGCTTTCGGTCACGGCATTTCCCGGTCGGTGAGGTCCGGCGCCGGCGCGTAGCAGCTCGCCATGCACGCTTCCATGGTTTCAAACGGGACGCTGCCTTTGCAGCCGCCCCAGGTGAACTCCTGGCAGCTCTCGCTCTCGCTGTCGTAGTAATAGCCCGGGATCGCGGCGCGGCACTGGCCGCTGTCCGGCGCCTGGTGGCAGGCCTCGGGCAGGGGGTGGGCATTACGCCCGCTCTGGCAGCCGGCCAGTGTCAGAACAAGGGCGGACAGGATTAACAGGACACGCATCGGTGATTCTCCTTGTGCGGTGGTGCCACCATCATACCCGGACCGGCGGACGGTCTCAGCCCATCAGTTTGCCACAAAGAGGGGCGCGCGTTCAGCGCGCCGAGATTTCCACCGGCAGCCCATCCTTGGGCATCGCCAGGGGCACCAGTTGCACCGGCATCTCATAGCCGTCGGGCACGCTCACCCGGTAGCGCCGCAGGAAGTGGAACAGGAACGTCTTGGTCTGCAGTTCCGCGAAGTTCAGGCCCAGGCACTTATGGTGGCCGCCGCCGAACGGGATCCACTGAAAGTGATGTTGCTTATGTTCGGCACGCTCGTCGCTGAAGCGCTCGGGGTCGAAGCGCTCGGGGTTGCTCCAGTATTCCGGCATGTAATGGGTGTACAGCGGCGACAGGTTGACCAGGGTGTTCTTGGGAATGCGGTAGCCCTGGAAGGTCACTTCCTCGGCGGTGCGGCGCGGGAACGCCGTGAGCGCTGGTCTCAGGCGCAGCGTTTCCCGGAACACCCAGCCGGTACGGGTCATTTTCTCCAGGTCGTTGTAGCCGAGTTGGTCCGGGTGCTCCGCGGCGCTGGCCACCTGGTCCATTTCCTCGGCCAGGGTGTCCTGCCATTCGGGGTGCTTGCAGAGCAGATAGATCAGCGAGCAGAGCGTGCTGGTGGTGGTGTCGTGGGCGGCGAACAACAGGAAAATCATGTGGTTGGTAACGTCCTGATCGCTCAGGCCGCCTTCTTCTTCCGCCGCCTTGCACAGCTCGCTGAAGAAGTCCGGGGTGTCCGCCTGGCGTTTCTCGGGAATCAGCCCGGCCACGAACTGCTCCAGGTAGCGCCGCCCGCGCAGGCCCCGGTGCCAGAGCGTGCCGGGGATCGGCAGGCGCAGCACCGCCAGGGAAGCGTCCGCCGCGTCGATGAACGACTGGTTCACCTTGTCCGCCTCCGGGCCCATGCGCAGGCCGAAGAATATCTGCGCGCCCACGTCGAGCAACAGCGCCTTGATGCGGTCGAAGAAGGTGAAGGTCTCGCCCGTGGGCCAGGCCTTCAGACCGCTTTCCACGCTCGGGCCCATGCGATCGATGTAGCTGGCCAGGGCCGGTTTCTTGAACGCCTGCTGCATGATGCGGCGGTGAAACTTGTGGTCGGCGAAATCGCGCAGCATCAGGCCGTCGGTGAACAGCCGCTCCAGAATCGGGTTCCAGGCCGCCCGGCTGGAGAACACATGCTCTTTGTCGCGCAGCACGAACTCGTTGGCGTCCGGGCCGAGCAGGGTGACGCCACGCTGAAACAGCACGCTGCCCCGATACACCAGGCCATAGCGCTCGGCCTTCTCGTGCACCAGGCCGTGGTAATCGCGCAGGAACGCCAGCGTATGGCCGAGCAGCGGCAGGCCGTAATCCCCGGGGATATGGCTCAGGTCGCGCTGGGGCATTTTCGGTAGTTGCGCCGCTCGTTGCTGGGCGTTGTCCATGGAACCCATAATTTTTTCCCGTCAAAACCGCATTAACGGCAATGTACTGCCGTCCCGCTAAGCGGCGCCAGACGCTGTTGGCAGGTGTCAATCGCCACTGTCCGGCCGGGTAGGGCCGCCCGTTGGGGCGGCGGCTTAAAGATGGGTCGGGTTATGCAGGTCGCGCTGGTCCATGGGCGGCGGGGACCACTGGTAGAGCCAGGTTTCGGTGAGCGGCGCGTCGCTGTCCTTGCGTTTGAGATAGAGGCGCAGGTTGATCGGCGTGGTGTCGTTTTCCGGCGGCACCACGTCGAACATGGCCCGGTAACCGTTGATGGCGTGCAGTGGCCGGGCCGAGGTGATCTCCACCCGGCCGGAGGAATGCTCGATCACCGGCACCACCTCGGCGTCGCTGTCCAGGCCGTCGAGGGGCCCGCCCAGGAAGTCCACCGCGAACCGCCAGCTGAAGTAATCCCGGGTCTGGCCGACCACGCCGCCGAGGCCGGTGCGGGTGGCCACGCAGCGCGCCAGTGGCGGCCGCGGCGCCCGGCCGGTCCAGGACAGGCGGTAGGCGAACAGGGTTTCCTCGCCGGGTTGCACCGGCTTTTCCGGGTTCCAGAACGCGACGATGTTGTCGAAGGTTTCGTCCAGGGTGGGGATCTCCACCAGTTGGATGCTGCCTTTGCCCCAGTCGCCGCGGGGTTCCACCCACAGGCTGGGCCGGCGCTCGTAGAACACGCCGTCGTCTTGGTAGTGATCGAAATTGCGGTCCCGTTGCAGCAGCCCGAAGCCGCGCGGGCTGGCATCGGCGAAGGCGTTGAAGCGCAGCTGCGCCGGGTTGGCCAGCGGCCGCCAGATCCATTCACCGCCGCCAGTGTGTATCGCCAGGCCGTCGGAGTCGTGGATTTCCGGGCGCCAGTCCCAGGCTACCCGGCGGCTGTTTTCGCCCACCTGATACATGCTGGTGAGCGGCGCTACGCCCAGCCGCTCAATCGGCTTGCGCGGGTAGAGGGCCGCGTCCACGTCCATGATCACGTCCCCCGACACCCGCTCGATAATAAAGCGGTAGGCGCCGGTGACGCTGGGTGAATCCAGAAACGCGTAGACGATCACCTGATCGGCGTCCGCCGGCCGTTCGAACCAGAAATGGGTGAATTCCGGAAACTCTTCCGGTTCCGACATGGCGGTGTTCACCGCCAGGCCCCGCGCCGACAGACCGAACTGCAGCGAGGCACTGGTGGCGCGGAAATAGCTGGCGCCCAGAAAGGCGGCGATGTCCCGTTCCCAGTCGCTGTGGTGCAGCAGCCGGAAGCCGGCGAAGCCGAGGCCCTCGGGCAGCGAGGAGGGATCCAGATCGGTGTGGCTGAAGTCGAACAGGCCGGTGCGGTAGGGGATCGGCCGGGCCCGGCCGTCCACCACTTCGTGCATTTTTACCGGGGTGTGGAAGTTCAGGCCGAGGTGAAAGAACTGCATGCGGAAGGCGGCGTCCTGGTCGTCCGCCCACAGCGCTTCCTTATCCAGATACTGAATGCCCTGGTACTGATCCCAGGAAAGGTTGTCGATGGCCGGCGGCAGGTCCAGGCGGTGGCTGTGGTAGCGCTGCCCGGCAAAATGCCGGGCCATGCCTTTCAGCCAGGCGTAGCTGAACGGCTCGCCGGGACCTTCGCCGTGCGCGCCGGCGGGCTCGCCGAGCACCCGCGCCAGAGCCGGCGCCGCCGGCAGCAGGGCGCCTCCGAACAGGCCCAGGGCCTTCAGTACTGAACGTCGATCCATGTCGTCCTCTCCGTGTTTGTTCGCCACCGTGGCCGGTGACCGCTCTGCGAATAGAACGCCGGGGCGCGGCTAAGTTCCAGCCCGGCGGGCCAGAAAGCCGGAACAAAACACTACCAGGGCGGCGCCCAACAGTACCGTGCCGCCGATCTCGAAAATCAACGGGCCGCCGCTGGGGTGGGCGTACAGCGTCGCCATGGCGTAGGCGGCGCCGGCCTGGCCGACCGCGAACAGCGCGGTGGCCCGGCCCCAGGCATGGGTGGCGAGATGCGCCGGCACCAGCTCGGCCACCCGGCCCATGGTGCCGGCCACCATGGCCGGAATCATGGCGCCGACCACGAACGAGGACAACGTCACCACCGCCAGGCCGGGCAGCAGCGTCGGCAGTATCACCGCCAGCCCTTTGCATGAGAGCGCGCCGATCAGGGTCCAGTGCCAGCCCAGCCGCCGTGCGGCGGCGCCGGCCAGGAACGGGCCGCTGATGGCGCCGAAGGCGAACACCGCCCACTGCCCGGCGGCCGCCCAGGTGCCGAACTCACGATAGCGCTCCAGGTAATCCACCCAGAACACGGTGTGCGGCACGAAGCCCACGGCGTCCATCAGGTAGGCGGCGTACAACATGATCAGCAGAATGCCGGCGCCGTTGCCGTTGGCGGGGGCCTCCGCCACGGTCGGCATGGCCGGCCACGCCCGCCATACCAGCAGGGTGGGTACCACGCAGGCCGCCGCCAGGCCGACCCAGGCCAGCGCCAGCCCCTGGGTGATCAACAGCGGCACCAGGGTGGCGGAGAACAGCACCCCCAGGCCGACGCCGGCGAAAATCCAGGTGGTGCCGCGCTTGCGCATGGATTCCGGCAACTGCGACGCGATCAGCGACGGCGCGATCACCATCAGAAAGGCACCGGTGACCCCGGCCACGAACCGCCACATACTGAACCACCACACCGGTGCCGCCCAGGCGCTGGCCAGAAAACCCAGCCCCACCAGCAGCACTGACGCCTTGATCACCCGGGT
>JBFJUC010000137.1:0-6850 GCA_041624875.1 Alcanivorax sp. | reverse complement strand
GAGCCAGACCATTCCCGAGGAATGGCTGCGCAAGCAGATGGAAAAGACCCTGTCCGCGGAAGAGCGGGAAAAACTGCAGGGGCTGGGCAGCCTGGAAAAGATCCTCGAGGAGCTGAAAAAGCGCCTGGAAGAGCAGGAAAAGCGACACCAGGGCGGCAACAAATGGGTCGGCACCGGCGGCACCAGCCCGTTCGGCGGCTACGGCGAGAACCCGGAAGGGGTGCGCATGACCGGCCCGTCGCGCAACAAGAGCGCGGTGAAGGTCTGGGAGAAGCGGGAATTCCGTAACCTGGACGACTCGGTGGAACTGGGCATCCGCAACATCAAGCTGGCGCTGCGCCGGCTGCGCCAGTTCGCCCGCACCGGGCGCGACGAAGAGCTGGATATGGACGACACCATCCGCTCCACCGCGCGCAACGCCGGCCTGCTCGACATCAAAATGCGCCCGGAGCGGGAAAATCGGGTCAAGGTGCTGCTGTTCTTCGATATCGGCGGGTCCATGGACCCCTATATCAAACTCTGCGAGGAGCTGTTCTCCGCCGCCCGGCTGGAGTTCAAGCATCTTGAGTACTTCTACTTCCACAATTTCGTCTACGAATACGTGTGGAAAGACAACCGGCGCCGCTGGGACGAGAAGTTCTCCACCTGGGACGTGCTGCACAAGTACGGCAGCGACTATAAGGTCATCTTTATCGGCGATGCCGCCATGAGCCCCTACGAAGTCAACTCCGTGGGCGGTTCCGTGGAGCACTGGAACGACGAGCCCGGCGCGGTCTGGTTCCAGCGCATCAAGGAGACCTACGAGAAGGTGGTGTGGATCAATCCGGAGCCGGAAAAGGCCTGGCAGATGACCACCTCCACGCAGTGGATCAAGCAGCTCAACGACCACCACATGTACCCGCTCACCCTGGACGGGATCGAGCGAGCCATGCGGTACTTAAGTAAATAGGTCCGTCAGTCTTTCTTTAAAAAGCTGTCGATCATATCCATCGGCAGCGGGAAGACCACCGTGGTGGTGCGGTCATTGGCCACTTCGGTGAGGGTCTGCAAGTAGCGCAACTGCAAAGCCTGGGGCTGGTCGGACAGGGTGCGCGCCGCGTCCAGCAGGACCTCGGAGGCCTCCTTCTCACCATTGGCGTGAATCACCTTGGCGCGCCGCACCCGTTCCGCTTCCGCTTGCCGGGCGATCACCCGCACCATGTCCTCGTCCAGGTCGACGTGCTTGATCTCCACATTGGCCACCTTGATGCCCCAGGGATCGGTCTGCTCATCAAGGATTTCCTGAATGTCCCGGTTCAGCTCGTCCCGGGAGGCCAGCATTTCGTCCAGCTCGTGTTTACCGAGCACCGAGCGCAACGTGGTTTGCGAAAGCTGGCTGGTGGCATCGTAGAAGTCCTCCACATTGATCACCGCCCGTTCCGGGTCGACCACGCGAAAGTAGAGCACCGCATTCACCTTTACCGACACGTTGTCGCGGGAGATCACGTCCTGGCTGGGTACGTCCAGCACCCGCACCCGCAGGTCCACCTTGACCATCTGCTGAATCACCGGGATCACCAGAATCAGGCCCGGCCCCTTGACCTTGTGATAGCGGCCCAGCATGAAGATCACCCCGCGCTCGTACTCACGCAGAATGCGGAACATGCTGACCACGAAGCCGACGACCAGAATCGCCAGCGCCATCCAAAAATATTGGGAAATCATGAGTTGTCTCCTTTGCGGGACACATGAAGGGTGAGGCCGTCCCGGCGGCGGATGGTCACCGTCCCGCCTTCACGGACCGCCTCGTCACTGGTGGCGCGCCACAGTTCGCCGGCAGCGCGCACCTGGCCGTTGCCGTCCGGCCCGAAATCGTTCGCCGCCACCGCATCCTGGCCGATCAGCGTGTCGGCGCCGGTGACCACCGGCTGGCCGTGGGCCTTGAAGGCCAGACGCACCGTGAGCCCGGTGAGGGCCAGGCTGCCCACGCCCACCGCGGCGATCACCGGCATTGCGACCTGGAAAGCGGGCAGGTCCGTGTCCATCAGCATGATCGAGCCGATCACCAGAGCCACGGCGCCGCCCACCCCCAGAACGCCAAAGCTTGGCGACAGGCCCTCCGCCACCATCAAACCGACGCCGAGCAGAATCAATCCCAGGCCCACGTAGCTCACCGGCAGCATTTGCAGCGCATACAGCGCCAGCAACAGGCAGATGGCGCCGAGCACGCCGGGGACGCCGAAACCCGGGTTGGAGAATTCCAGAATCAGCCCGTAGATACCCACCAGCATCAGGATGTAGGCAATGCTGGGGTTGGTGATCACCGCCAGGAAACGGGTGCGCCAGTCGGGCTCAAGCTCCACCAGCCGGTAGTCGGTGAGCGTCAGGGTGCGCTCGGCGTTGCCATCGCGGACGGTAAAGCCGTTGAGCCGGGCGAGCAGGGTGTCCAGATCCGGCGCCACCAGGTCGATCACCTGTTGCGCCTCGGCCTCGGCGGCGGTCAGGCTGACCGCCTCGCGCACCGCGCGCTCGGCCCAATCCGCGTTGCGCCCGCGCAGCTCCGCCAGGCCACGAATATAGGCCACCGCGTCGTTGACCTGTTTGCGGCGCAGCGCGGAGGCATTGTCATCAATACGGTCATCGGCCCGGGGCTTGGCCTCGTCGCCGGCCGGCGAGGGCGCGCCACCACCGCCGAGCTGCACCGGTGTGGCGGCGCCCAGGTTGGTGGCCGGGGCCATGGCGGCCACATGCGAGGCATAGAGCAGGTAGGTACCGGCGCTGGCCGCGCGGCTGCCGGACGGTGACACATAGGTGGCCACCGGAACTCGGGATTCCAGAATCGCTTGGATCATGGTGCGCATGGCTGTATCCAGACCGCCTGGTGTGTCCAGGCGCAACACGAACAGCGCCGCGCCGCCGCGGTTGGCGTCTTCCAGGGCGCGCACGAAACCGTCGCTGACCGCGGGGCCGATGGCGCCCCGGAGATCCATGACCCGTACTTCCGGCCCGCCTTCGGCGGACGGCTCGGACGCGGTTTGCGCCCGGACGGGCGCGGAGACGGAAAGCAGCATCAGGCAGGTGAGGGCGATAAGACACCGTCCCCGGCCGCGCCCGTGTCGCGGGTAGCCGGGTGGAACGTATCGAGCGCTGCCGGTTGCGGTGTTCATGCGCGTCTCCTGGCTGCTGCCTTCCATGAAAACGCAGTTCAAAGGCCCCGGCAACGGAAACCGGCTTTCCCCCCTTTTCGCCATCCGCAGCATGCTGCATAGTACGCCCATATTCCGCGCCGCCATTCACTCTGCGACACAGCCCCGCGATGATCCTCTCCGACCCTCTAAAATGCCTTACCCCGATCCTGCTGATGATCTCATTGGTCCAGCCGACCGCCGCCGCGGGCCTGTTCCAGGGCCTCACCAACGTGGACGCCGGCCCCCGGCTGGGCGACGACGGTGTGATCCGTCAGCAGGTGGAGCAGGACGAAATGTCTCTGGAGGCCGGTTCCGGCGCGCGCATCCAACTGCCCACCCAATGTGTGTCCTCGGCGCTGGTGGCGAGCAGCCACAGTCGTTTCAGTGCCCTGTTCCCGGAAACCGAGGGTATGATCGGCAGCGGCACGGTGACCAACGAAGCCGGCCTCACCGTGGAGCGCCTGTTCGGCGCGGCGGCCAGCCCGTACCGTCTGGAAACCGCGTTCAAGGCCCACCGAATCGATCTGTACAGCTACGAACTCAGCCATCAGCAGACGTTCGGGTCCGCCTTTGACAGCCCGGTCACGGTGAGTGAGCAGCAAGGCTTTAACATGGATACCCGGCTGAGCCGGTCGTTCGGTGATCTGGACTTGGCCCTGCGGGTGGAGAAGCTGTTCCCGGACCGGGGGCCGGGCAGGGTGGCCAGCCCCTACACCCTGAAAGCCCACGCCGAACTGGCCACCGGCTTTCAATACGCGGGCATGCCCACCCGGCTGAACTTTAATCTGGATCGCTTCGAGGCCATGGAGCGCGAGCTGGACGCCCGCTACGCGGGCGCACGCCTGCAGTGGGGCGCCGCTGACCGCACCCGTCTGCGGCTGGGCTACCGCCACGACCTGGTCGCCAACCTGGATTCGGTGGCCACCCTGGGGCTGGTGTTTCCGTTATTTCATGTCTTCGATCTGGATATTTCCGGCACCAAAAACCCCGGCGACGCCTACGGCGTGCTGGCGCGGCTGGCCGCGCCGTTCTCGTTCTAGGGCCTGTTCACACTACTCGGGAATGCGGAATGAGGTCACCAGCGACTTCAGATGGCTGGCCTGATCTTCCAGCGAGCCGGCCGCGCTGCTGGATTGCTGCACCAGCGCCGCGTTCTGCTGGGTGACCGCGTCCATCTGCGTCACCGCGGTGCTGATCTGCTGAATGCCGCCGATCTGCTCCGTGGTGGCGGACGCCACGTCCCGCATCAGGTTGGCCAGTTTTTTAATCGATTCGACGGTGCCGTTGAGCGTTTCGCCACTGCGCTGGGTCTGGTCCGCGCAGGTGGCGATCTGCGCGCCGGTGCTTTCCAGCAGAGCACGGATCTCGCCGGCGGAATCGCCGGCCCGGCTTGCCAGCAGGCGCACTTCACTGGCCACGACGGCGAAACCACGGCCTTTTTCCCCGGCTCGGGCCGCTTCCACGGAGGCGTTCAGGGCGAGGATATTGGTCTGGAACGCAATGTCGTCAATGGTGGCGATGATGCCATTCATCTTCTTCGAGCTGGCCACCACCTGCTCCATCAGGTTGATGTTGGCGCGCATCTCCTCACCGCCGTGCTGGGCGCTGCGCGAGGCGGCGCCCGCGAGTCGGTCGGCTTCGCGGGTGTTTTTCTCATTGTGCTCCGAGGTGGCGCTGATCTCTTCCATACTGGCGGCGGTCTCTTGCAGGGCGGCGGCCTGCTCCTCGGTCCGGGAGGAAAGATCCTGGGCACCCAGCGCGATCTCATTGGCACCGATATACACGGTTTCGCTGGCGCCGCGTAACGCGGACACCAGCTTGACCAGGGAATCGCTCATGTCCGCCATGGCGGCCAGCAATTGCGCCGGCTCATCGCGGCCCCTGACCACGATACGCTCGCGCAGATCCCCCTGGGCGATACGGCGGGCGACGCCCAGGGCGTCGGCGAGGGGGAGGGTGATGCTGCGGGTGATCACCACCGCCAGAACCGCCGATACCAACAGCGCCAGGGCGGCGAACACCACGAGGCCGAGCAGCGCCTGGGTGACCTGCGCCTGCAGCGTCGCGCCCAGACCACCGAGATTCTCCATGGCGATGTCATGAATACTCTGGGCCGCTTCCTCAAGCTGATAGATACCTTTCTTGTTCTCGGAAAAGGCCGCGTTGGCGGCGGCCGTATCCTGGTAGTCGCCGTTCATGATCGCGCCGTAGATGCGGGTGAAATCCGCCTCGTAAGCGACCAGCCCCTCGCGGGCGTCCCGGTAGCGCTGCCGTAATGCCGGCTTCACGGCGAGACCCTCGCCTTCGTCGAGCACGCTTTTCAACTGCGTGACGGTGTCGCTCCATTGGCTGAAATAGCCGTTCAAGGCGCTGAAATCCGCCATGTTGATAAAGACATCCTTCTCGTAGCGACGCAGCTCCAGTGCCAGGCGTCGCACCAGGCCGGCGTTCGACGCCACGGCGCCGTCGGTCTGCAACGCCTCGCGGGTGGTGTCCGCGATTCGCGTTACCGAAAACAGGCCGGTGCCCGAGGCGGCCAGCAGAAGCAGCAAAATAATAGCGAAGGCACCGCCAAGGCGGGTGCCGATTTTGAATTGACTAAGCATTAGGGGATACCAGGAATCGCTGTAACAGGATTGGGGAATGAAGGTTGAAGGAATGTCGGCGCGCCCGGGAAAATCTTTAGGCCCGAAAGAGTAGAGGCCCCGCACTTGAGAACCTGACCGGGAATTGGCATGGTTCGCCCACCTAACTGGCCCCGAGCACCCTATGCCCATTGATCTCGATTTCGACCGTGACCACCTCTGGCACCCCTATACCTCCACCTCCAAGCCGCTGCCCACCTATCCGGTGGCGCGCGCCGATGGGGTACGCCTGGAGCTGGAAGACGGCCGCACCCTGATCGACGGCATGTCGTCCTGGTGGGCGGCGATCCACGGCTACAACCACCCACGCCTGAACCAGGCGGCCAAGGATCAAATCGACAAGATGGCCCATGTCATGTTCGGCGGCATCACTCACGAGCCCGCGGTGGCGCTGGGCAAACGGCTGGTGCGGATGACCCCGGAACCGCTCAACAAGGTGTTCCTGGCCGACAGCGGCTCGGTGTCGGTGGAAGTGGCGATCAAAATGGCGCTGCAGTACTGGCTCAGCCAGGGGCAGCCGGAAAAGCACCGGCTGATCGCGCTGCGCAACGGTTATCACGGCGACACCTTCGGTGCCATGGCCACCTGCGACCCGGTCAACGGCATGCACCATCTGTTCAGCAAGGTGCTGCCCAAGCACCTGTTCGCGGACGCGCCGGCGGTGGGTTACCACGACGACTGGGACGACAGCGACCTGGACTCCCTGCGCGGCCTGCTGGAACAGCATGGCCACGAAGTGGCGGCGGTGATTCTGGAACCGATCGTGCAGGGCGCCGGTGGGATGCGCTTCTACCACCCGGAATACCTGCGCGGCGCCCGCCGTCTGTGCGACGAGCACGGCGTACTGCTGATTTTCGATGAAATCGCCACCGGTTTCGGCCGCTCCGGCGAACTGTTCGCCATGGACCACGCCGGTGTGTGCCCGGACATTCTCTGCCTGGGCAAGGCGCTCACCGGCGGCTATATGACCCTGGCGGCGACCCTGTGCAACGACCGCGTGGCCGCCGGCATCTGCGACGGCGAGGCCGGCGTGCTGAT
>JBFJUC010000136.1:0-6875 GCA_041624875.1 Alcanivorax sp. | reverse complement strand
CGTGACCCAGAACCTCAACATCAACTTCCTCAGCAAGCCCGGCCAGGCCGACCTGATCGGCGACGCCGAAATCCTCCGCCTGGGCCGCCGCTCCGCCATGCTCGAAGTGCGCCTCTACAGCGACGGCAACGACGTGATGGTCGCGCACGTCACCGGCACGTACGCGATCCCGCGCAGTTAACAGTTAAGAGTTAACAGTGAACAGTGAACAGTGAACAGTTAACAGTTAACAGTTAACAGTTAACAGTTAACAGTTGCGCGAGCGGAGGCTCGCGTAGCTTCAAGCCAAGAGGCCGCGACTAGGCTTTGGACGCGGCTTCGACGCCAGACGACCCTGCCGGGCCAGCCCGCGAACTATTAACTGTTAACTATTCACTATTAACTGCTTCATTCGAGTTCTTTTTCCCAGATCAGGTCGATGGCCTGGGATTTGCTGCTGGATTGCGCTTCCAGGTGCAGCTGGCGGGTGAGGGTGTAGCGCAGCATCACCGTGGAAATGGCGTCGAACAGGCCCACCGCGTAGGTCAGGTAGAGGCGGTCGGAAATCTGTTTGCCGAGCATCAGGGCGGCGTCGGAGGTTTCCCAGTCGCTGCCGATGGAGATTTCATCCAGCCCCAGGGTGTCGCCGATCTTGTCGGTGACGCCGCTGCCTTTTTGCAGACCGTAGAGCGCCAGTGCCTGGGCCACTTGGGCGGAATCGCTTTGCGAACCCCGGTTCAGCGAGCGGCCGGTGACCAGATAGGACATCGCTTCGCTCTCTTCCAGGCTGGGGTCGGAGAAGATGCGCGCGTCCGGCTCCTGCAGGGTGCCGGACAATTGCACCCCCACGACCAGGCTCTCACTGGGTATCTTGCGCACCGCGCGGATATCCAGCCCCGGGTTGTCGGGCTGGCCTTGAAACAGAAGGCGGCCGTTTTCGATCAGCAGGTTCTGGCCGTAGGCGCGGTAGCGGCCTTCGGTGATGATCAGTTCGCCGTTGAGCTGCGCCGGCTGGCCGGGCTGCTGGCTGACGCGCAGCTCGCCGGTGAGGCTGGCGCGCAACCCGAACCCCTCGAAACGGACCTGGTCGCCCAGGGTGACGGTGACGCCCATGGCGAACGGCAGCGGCGTGGTCTGTTCGGCGCGCGCGTCCACCAGCACCTGATCTTCGCTGACGGTGACCGCGCTTTCCGGTAGCTCGCGGGGTTTCAGGTCGGCCTCCGGCACGTTCAGGGTGCCGCTCAGGTTAAGGCTGTCGCCGTCGCCTTTTAAGGCCAGATCGGGAGACACATATACCTTGGCGTCGGCGCGATCGGCGACCCGCAGGCGCTCGCCGCGGGCCCATAGATCCATCGCCAGGGGCGAGCGGGTGGGGGTCCAAGTGCCGCCCAGTTTCAGGGTGCCGTCGCCAAGCCGGGCGCGGCCGTCCAAATCCAGTGTGCCGGAGGCGTCGCCGGTGACCGCCAAGCGGATGCCCTCAGCGGTGATGCCCAGATCGGGCACCGTGACGCGGCCGTCGAGTAACGCGATCTCCCCGTCCAGCCTGGGGCCGGCGGCCGTGCCGCCCAGGTTCAGGTCGCCCTGCACCCGGCCTTCCAGCTCGCCGACGCGGGGCAACAGCGGCGCCAGGTCGTTCAGGCGTGGGATATCCAGGCGCAGCCGGCCGCTCATCGGTTCGTTCAGGCCCAGGCCGCTCTCCACCCGGGCGTGCACTTCGCCTTGGTCGGTGACCACCAGATCCAGTTGCTGATCCAGACGGCCCTTTTCCAGGGTGCCGGTGAGCGCCGCTTGCTGAAACGCCAGGGTCAACGGCGGCTCGGCGCCGACAAAGCGGGTCGAGGCGTCTTCCAGGCTCAGCGACCACTGGCCGCGGGGCTGGTCGACGCTGCCGTCGAAGGTGGCGTTGGCACGCAGCCGGCCGTCCAGGCTGATGCCGTCGCCGAGCCAGGGGTTGGCCAGCGCCAGGGGCAGGTCGCGCACTTCCAGGCTGGCCTCAAGGCGACCGTTGGCGGTGTGGTGGCCGGCCAGACACAGCCGGCCAGGATCGTCGCGGCTCTGCAGACACAGGCTCTCCAGCGATTGCCGGTCGGCGCTCAGGGTGAAGGGCACCGGGTCCGCCAGGGTCCAGACGCCCAGTTGCCGTTCCTGCAGTTGCCAGGTGAGCAGGCGCCCGGCCCAGACCCGATCGTCGCTGAGGCCGGCCTGGGCGGCGAGCGTGGTGGCGGCGCCGTCGTTCTCCACCGACACCTCCAGCCGGTGGTCATGGCGCCGGCCATCCAGCCCAAGATTCAGCCGCTCGACCCGGGCCTCGCCGTTCTGGCTGAGCGCCTGGCCCTGCAGCGCCAGGGTCATCGGCGCGTCGCCGGCGTTGAGGTCCTGGAAGCGGGCGCTCAAGGCGTCCAGCCGCCAGTCCTGATAGCCCAGGGCGTCACCGTTGGCGGTGCCGCTCAGCCTGGGCGCTTTGAGCGGTCCGCGCAGGCGCCACTCCGCCTGAAGACGTCCCCGTGCCGGGGCGTACCAGCGCGTCAGCCGTTCGATGTTGAGGGTGCCGTCCAGATTCAGGGTGTCGCCCACCCGTCCCCGGGCGCTGAGACGGTCGGCGCCCCAGCGACCGTTCAGGGTGACCGCCAGATCACCGCCGGTGTCCTGGCGGGCCTGGCCGTTCAAGGCCACCGGGTCGCCCTGCAGGGTGCCGGTCAGCGACAGCGGATCGGCGCTCAGGGCCCAGTCGTCGGCGCCCCGCCAATGGCCCCGGGTGCGCGCCTTTAACGTCAGATCGCCGGGCCAGGCCGGCGCCAGCGTCGCCGGGTCCAGGTGTTGGCCCTGGGCGTCCAGGTCCCAGGCCAGGCCGTTCCGGTAATCCAGGCGGCCGCTTAGCGTCAGGCTCTGGCCGTCGTTTTTCACGCTCAGGGTGTCCAGGGTCAGGCCGTTCAGGCCGGCGTCGCCGGCCAGGGTTATCGCCAGCGGCCGGCCGTCGGCGGTGAGGGTGGTCTGCCCCTCCAGGCGGACGCTGTCCAGGGTGCCCCGGGTGGTCAGCTCGCCTTCGCCCAGGCGCGCCGGCACTGGGGTCTCCACCGGCAGGGGTTGCGCCGGCCAGTGGTGGCGCAGGTCCAGATGCACCTGACCGTCCCGGTAGCCCAATTCCCCCTCGCTGATCAGTTGCGCCGGTGCCGAGAGTGCGTGTTCCACCTTGAGGTGTTCCGGCGTGCCCTCGAGACGCAGCCAACCGGCGGTTCGCGGCACCGTGTCCGGCGCCGCCGGGCGCCGCCAGTCCAGCTCGCCGCGCAGCTCATAGGGGGCGCTTAACGGTCCGCTGAGGTTGGCATTGAGGCGGGTGTCGGCCACGCTCAGGGCCACCTTGGGCAGGTTGAGTTTGCGCCAGGCGGCCAGCTCGCGGGCCTCGATGCGGTCCAGGTGCAGCGGCGATTCCCCGGCCAGGGTGAAGCGGCCCACGGACAGGGTGTCGATGCGCACGCCCAGCGGCAGCGCCAGGCTCTCCGGCAACTCGAAGGGCGGCGCGTCCGGCTCCGCCGGTTCGCCGACCGGCAGCGTCAGGGTGACCTGCTCGGCACGCACTGACCGGATCACCAGCCAGCCGCCGAGCAGGTCGCCGGGGGCCAGTTCCAGATGCAGGTTGCTCAGGGTCGCGTCCAGGGTCTGCTTGGCTTCGCCCTGGTGGTAGTTGAGGGTGCCGACGTCGACGCCGGAGAGCAGGTCGCCGCGCCAGTTCTCGACGCTCAGTTCACCGGGCAGGTAGGGGCCGGCCCGGTCCAGTAACCAGAGGTTGCCGGCGCGGGTGCCGAGCAGCGCCAGCAGGGCGCCGATCAGCAGCAACGGGATCAGCAGCAGGCCGATCAGCAGGGCGCGCTTCACAGGTCCGGCCCCATGCTCAGGTGCAGCCGCCACTCGCGGCCCTCTTCGATGCCGCGGGCGAAGTCCACCCGGATCGGGCCCAGCGGCGAGCGCCAGCGCACCCCAAAGCCGGCGCTGCGGCGGATTTCATAATCATTGAAATTGTTGAAGGCGTTGCCGGCGTCGGTGAACACCGCCAGGCTCCATTGCTCGCTCACCGGGTGGTCGTATTCCAGGCTGCCGACCAGCAGATGGCGGCCGCCGATCACTTCGCCGTCGTTGTCCAAGGGGCCCAGGGATTCATAGGCGAAACCGCGCACGCTGGCGTCGCCGCCGGCGAAAAAGCGGATTGAGGCGGGCAACTCGGTGACGTCGGAAACTTCGGTGTAGCCCACTTCACCGCGGGTGATGACCCGGCCGCCGAACAGCGGAAAGATCAGCTTGCCCCAGCCGTCGAACTGGGTGAAGGACGCTGACGAAGCGAGTGTCTTGTGAGCGCCGCGTACCTTGCCGCCGAGCCGCCAGCCGAAGCGCGGGTAGATGGGGTCGTCGTAGACCACCCGGCTGAGCTGGAAGCCGGGGATTACCAGCTCCACCTGATCGAGCTGGTCGGCCACGGTGTAGGTCTCGCGCAAGTACTCCAGCGAGGTGGTGGCGACCCAGTCGGAATCCAGTTTGATGATGTAGTCGGCGCTGGTGCTGAAAATCTCGCTTTCGCTGGTGTCGGTCTCTTCATTCACATAGCGGGTGCGCAGCTCGATCTTTTCGTTGATCGGGTCGCGCAGCGGAATGGTGTAGCCGGCGCCGACCCCCTGGCGCACGCTGGAGAATTCGGTTTCCACCCGGGCGGTGTGGCCGGCGGCGTTGACGCGGCGGTTCTCCACGCCCAACCGCAGGCGCGGGCCGGTGTCGGTGCTGACGCCGATGCCGGCCAGCAACGCCCATTCGTTGCGGGGGTTGAAGTGGATGCTCACGTCGATGGTGCGGCTGTCCGCGTCCGGCTCGCCCCGGTCCAGGCGCACCGCACTGAAATAGCCGGCGCCCAGGTAGGCCTGCTGGGTGGCGAGCAGCTGGTCGTTGCTGAACGGTTCACCGCTGTTGAATTGCAGATAGGCGCGCCGCAGCCGTTCGCTGATCTGGGCGTCGCCGGTCAGGGTGATGTCGCCGAACCGGTAGCGTGGACCGCTGTCCACTTGCAGCACCACCCTTGCTTCACGGCGATCCCGGTCCACCTCCAGACGGTGGCGGGTGAGCGCGCCTTCCGCGTAGCCCCGGTTGATCAACAGCTGTTGAAGCGACTGTTTGAGGCTGCTGTAACGGTTGTGGCGCAACCGCTGCCCTTGCTTCAGGCCGGCGTTGTCGATGGCGCGCTGGAAGGCCGGGTCTTCGGCGGCGTCGCCGTTGAGGGTGATGTCCAGGGCCGCGATGCGGGTGGGCTCGCCCGGGGTCACGGTAAGCGTCAGCGCGAAGCACCGATCTTCGTCGGCGTCCTGCCACTGCGGCGTCAGCGTCGGCTGGTAAAAACCCAGCGCCTGCAGCGCGGCGTGGCTGTTATCGCGAACCTGGCGTTGGATCAGGGCTTTCTGGCCGGGGCCGGGCCGGCAGGGATAACGGCTCAGGTCGATCAGCGTGCGCAGGTTGGCCTCGACGCCTTCCGGCCAGTCCTGGTCGCCGGTGGTCTTCAGCGTCAGTTCCGGGGCCGGGTCGGCGCTGGCTCGGCCGGGCATCGCCAGGGCCGCGAGAGTGGCCAGGACCGCCAGGGTTGCGAGGCTGTAACGGCTGCTCATCGGCGCCCTTGTGATTCCTGGAATAAGACATCGCATTGTGGTCAACCGGGCGCACAGGGGAAAGGGTTTTACAAAATAATCAGCGCCCCTGGAAGTGGCTGGGGCTGGGCCGTTTTTTCAGGCGCCGCTGCAAGGTGCGGCGGTGGATGCCGAGCGCTTCGGCGGCGCGCGAGATATTGCCGTCATGGGCGTCAAGAACCCGTTGAATGTGCTCCCACTCCAGACGCTGCAAGGAGGGCGGTGCCTCGGGGAGGCCGTCGGTGCGACCGGGATCGCGGCCCAGGGCATCGAGAATTTCCCCGGCGCTGGCCGGTTTGGTGAGGTAGTTGTGCGCGCCGCGCCGGGTCGCCGCCACCGCCGCGGGGATGCTGCCGTAGCCGGTCAGCACCAATACCCGGCAGTCCGGGAAGCGGCTCAACAACGGTTGGATCAGATCCAGGCCGTTGTCGTTGCCCAGGTTCTGGTCCAGCACCGCCGCGTCCAGGGCGGGAAGGGCGGCCAGCAGCGTGTGCGCCTGTTGTAGGTCGGCGGCGTGATGGACGTCTATGCCGTGGCGGGCAAAGGCACGCCGGGTCTGTTCGGCGAGCAGGGCGTCGTCTTCAAGCAGCAGTAGGGATTCAGGCGTCATGCTCGCTCCATTCGATGCGGGCCTGGCTCCATTGGCGTTCGAAATGCAGGCTCAGGGTGGCGCCCAGCGCCGCCAGGGTGCTTTCCACCAGTGCCAGGCCCACGCCCAGGCCTTCCTCCGCGCGGCGCTCCGGGTGATCGGGGCCGTCGTCGCTGACTTGCAGAAGCCAGCCGGCCCGGCCCGGCCCGCCGCCGGGCAACGCTTGCAGACGCACATCCAGCCGCTCGGCGCCGGCGTCGATGGCGTTGTAGCCGAGATTGGCGAGCACCCGGAACCAGGCGCCGCCGTCGTCGAAACGGTGCTCATCGGGGCCGCTCACCGACAACGTCAGCGTTGGGTGCAGATGACGCAGATGCTCACGCACCCGCTCCATCAGCGCCTGATAGGCGGGCCGTTCCGGCAGGCTGTCGTCGTCCGCGTTGCGTAGCCGGGCAGCGACACGCCGGGCGAGGGCTTCGATCTGCGCCAGATCCTCGCGGGTGCTGCGTGGCAGGCCCGGTTCCCGGGCGGCGTTGTCGGCCAGCATCACCAGGCTGCTGAGCGGCGTGTTCAGTTCGTGGGCCTGGTGCGCCAGCGTCGCCGCCACCTGGTAGAGACGTTCGCGGCGGCCGGCCAGTTCCAGCAGCCGG
>JBFJUC010000135.1:0-6986 GCA_041624875.1 Alcanivorax sp. | reverse complement strand
GGGCGGCGGTGGCTTCTGGCTGCTACACCGCGAGAAAGACGGCCTGCAGACCATGCTTGACGCCCGCGAAACGGCGCCGGCGGCGGCCACCGAGGACATGTACCAGGACCAGGACGGCCAGGTGGTCCGCGACCGTGCCGTCAACGGCCCCCTGGCGGCGGGCATACCCGGCCAGGCCGCGGCCTTCGCGTATCTCGCCGAGCACTACGGCAAGCTGCCCCTGAAAACCACGCTGGCGCCGGCCATTGATCTGGCGCGCCGGGGCTTCGAGGTGGAGGACCACTACCGGGCGCTGGCCGGCTACCGGAAAGACGTGCTCAACCGCTACCCCACCGCCGCCTCGGTGTTCCTCGACCAGGGCGAGATTCCAGCCAGCGGCACCGTTATCCGGCAGCCGGATCTGGCCCGGGTCCTGGAGGCCCTGGCCGAGCAGGGGCGGGACGGTTTCTACCAGGGGCCGGTGGCGGAAAAACTGGTACGCGGAGTACGCGACGCCGGTGGCATCTGGACAAAACAGGACCTGAACAACTATCGAGTAAAGGAACGGGCACCGGTGGTCGGCCACTACCGGGGCGCCCGCATCGTCAGCGCGCCACCGCCGTCCGCCGGCGGCATCGTCATGCTGGAGGCGCTGAACATTCTCAGTGAATTCAATGGCGGCGAGATTAGTGAGGACTTACTTCCTCACCTGACCGTGGAGGCCTGGCGGCGCGCCTACCAGGACCGGGGCCGCTATATGGGTGACCCGGATTTTGTTTCCATACCTGTGGATAACCTGTTGAGCAAATCCTACGCCGAGCAGCGGGCGGCCTCCATAAAGCTGGACAAAGCGACCCCCAGCAGCGAGCTGGGCGAACCGGTGGCCACCGGGGAAGGCTTCCACACCACCCACTTTTCCGTGCTCGACGGGGAGGGCAACCGGGTCGCCGCCACGCTCAGTATCAACCTGCCGTTCGGCAGCGGCTTCATGCCCGCCGGCACCGGCGTGATCCTCAATAACGAGATGGACGATTTCTCCGCCAAGCCGGGCAGCCCCAACGCCTATGGCCTGGTGGGCAGCAAAGCCAACGCGGTGGCGCCGGGCAAACGGCCGCTGTCGTCGATGACGCCCACCTTCGTGGAGTTCGACGACCGGGTGGCGATCCTTGGCACGCCGGGCGGCAGCCGTATCATCACCATGGTGATGCTGGGGGTGCTCGAGGCCGCCAACGACACCCCGGTGGACGCCTGGGTGAACCGGGTGCGCTTCCACCACCAGTTCCTGCCCGACCGGGTCCAGGCGGAACCCGCCTTCCTCGACACCGAGGCGGCGAAAAGCCTGCGCCTGCGTGGCCACAAGGTGGTGTCCGTGGACCGCGAGTACGGCAATATGCAGGCGATCCTGTGGCGCCACGACGACAACAGCGTTACCGCCGCCAGCGACCCGCGCGGCATCGGCGCGGCGCGGGTGGAAGCCCACGCCGACTGACCGGTGACGGTCGCCGCGGAGTGTGCTCCACTATCCCTATGGACAACACTTCCCTGGCCCCGGCTCTGCATTGCTACCCACCGGCGCCGGCCCTGCGCGGGCTGGTCAGCCATTACTGGCTGAGTCGGGACAGCGGCGGCGGCTGCCATAAGGTACTCCCAGACGGCTGCGTGGATCTGGTCCTGCGCCTGTACGACGGCGGCGGGGCCTGGCAGGCGTTCGGCACCAGCACCCGACCGCTCGATGTACCTTTGGTTACCGGTTGTGGCTATCTCGGTATCCGTTTCCAGCCCGGTCAGAGCCGGCACTTCCTGTCCGTGCCGGGGCGTTTGCTCACCGACACCGCCCAACCGCTCCGCCGGCCCCTCCATTTAGAGGCTGAGCCATTGAGCACGCTCCTGGCTCTGCCCGATCCGGCACCAGCACTGGATGCGCTGCTTCTCCACTGGCTGGCCGGGAAACCGCCCCAGCCGACGCGCGTCGACCAGGCTTTGGCACTGATCGCTTCGTCCGAGGCGCCGCTCAGCGTGACCACGCTGGCGGCGCGCCTCAATCTGAGCCGGCGGCAATTAGAGCGTGACTTCCGTGAGTGGGTCGGCGTGCCCCCCAAAGTGTTCATGGGAATCCGCCGCAGCCAGCGTGCCATGGCGTTGTTGGGCGGCCCGTTACGCTCGGCGCCGCTGGCGGACATCGCCCTGACCAGCGGCTACGCCGATCAAAGCCACATGACCCGGGAGCTGAAACGCTATCTGGGCGTCACTCCGGGGGCGCCCCGGCTGCCGGCGCATGATGTCGCCTTTATTCAAGAGCAGGCCCGCACGCCGACCTAGAGTGGGGCTTCTTCTCAAACCAAAGGAGCAACGCGATGAAACTCTGGTCGGGTGTGGTCACCGAGCATTTGCAGGCGTGCCGGGATTTCTATGTGCGCCTGTTTCAATGCCAGGTGCTGTTCGACAGCGACTGGTTCGTACTGCTGGAGCTGGGCGGCGGCGAGCTGGGTTTTTTGGCCCCACAGCAGGAAGCCCAGGCGGCGGCGTTTCAACGCCCGTTGCTCGATGGGCGGGGCCTGTGGGTCACCATCGACGTGGACGACGCGGACGCTGAATACCAGCGGCTGCAGGCGCTGGGGGTGCCGATCGAAGTGGCGATCCGCGACGAAGAGTGGGGTGACCGGCACTTCGTTATCCTCGATCCCGCCGGCATCGCCGTGGATGTGGTCCAGCACGGCTAACCATAAAACAACACAATCACCGGCGTCTGGCCTTTTGGAACCTGGGCAAGACGCCGGGGGCCGCTCAGAATCGTTCTTTTCCCTGAAACGGAGCGCCCATGGGTCAGCAACGCATCGAAATTGATAAAGAGTTCCCGTTCCCGGTCAGCGACCTGTTCAACCACCTCAGTGAGCACGAGAACCTGTCCACCCTGTTCGCCCCGGCCAAGGTGCGGCGGGTCAAGGAAGGGGACGTGGAAGCCAACGGCGTAGGCTCGGTACGCCGTCTGTCGCTGCCGCTGACGCCGGCCTTTGAAGAGACCGTCACCGAGTTCGAGCGGGATCGCCGCATTGCCTACCGGATCACCAAGGGCAGCCCACTGCGCGATCACCACGGGGTGATGCTGTTTTCCGAGACCGCCGGCGGTTCCCGCCTGCAGTACACCATTGTCTTCAAGGGCAAGCTGCCGCTGATCGCCGCCCTGATCAAGCCGGTACTGGACCGGGCCATCCGCAAAGGCCTGAACGACCTGCGGCTTTAGTTGCCGTCGCGGCGGTCGTCGCTGTTGCCAGCTTCGAGCAGCGACTCCAGCTCCTCGCGGCCGCGGGCGGAGAGCTCGATCAGCTTGTCGAGGGTGTCGCGGTGGGCGAACTGCTCGCGCAGCAGGCGCTCGTCCACATCGCGGAAGGTGCGTACCAGCTCAATGGCGGTGGTTTCCGGCACGCCGAGCTGGGCCAGAGTGGTCTGGGCGGCGCGCAGGCTGGAGTCCAGCGTTTCGCGGATAACATGCTCGACACCTTCCGCCATCAATGAATAGGCGTGGTAGCGGTCGCGGGCGCGCACGATCAGGGTGATGTGCGGAAAATGCTCGCGGATCAGACGTACCGCGCGCAGCGAGGCCTGCACATCGTCGATGGCCAGCACCATGAGGCGCGCGTGGTCCAACCCGGCGGTGTGCAACAGGTCGAGCCGGGTGACGTCGCCAAAATACACTTCATTGCCAAACCGGCGCACCGTATCAATGTGGTCCGGGTTGGAGTCGAGCGCGGTGAAGGGGATGCGGCGGCTGACCAGGATCCGGCCGATGATCTGCCCAAAGCGCCCGAAGCCGGCCACGATCACCGCCGGCTGGCCGTGCGGCGCGGGCTCGTCCTCGGTGCTGCGGTGACCGGGCTTTGGCGCCGGCCAGAGCCGCTGCACCAGCTTCAACAATAGCGGCGTGGCCGCCATGGACAGGGCCACTACCAGGTTGAGCCGGGCGATCATTTCCGGTTCCAGCAGGTTGAGCGCCCCCGCCTGGGTAAACAACACGAAGGCGAACTCGCCGCCCTGGCTAAGCAGCAGCCCAAAGCGCAGGGCGTCGCGTCCGCTTACCTTCAGCGCCCGGGCGATAGCAAACAGCACCAGAGTCTTGATGCCCAGCAGGGCCGCGCCCATGGCCAGAATCGACCACGGCGATGCCACCAGCAGGCGCAGGTCCATGGTCATGCCGATGGCAATAAAGAACAGCCCCAACAGCATGCCCTTGAACGGCTGAATGTCGGTGTCCAGCTGCTCCCGGTAAGGGGAGTTGGCCAGCAGCATGCCGGCCACGAAAGCGCCCAGGCCCATGGAAAGGTGCAGGGTTTCCATCAACTCGGCGGCACCCAGCACCAGCAGCAGGGCGGTGGCGGTCATCAGCTCCCGGTTGTGCAGCCGCGCCAGCCAGCCCAGCCAGGGGTTGAGCAGGTAGCGCCCGGCCAGCCACATCAGGGCCAGCACCAGCACGCCCACCAGCAGGTTGGGTTGGGCGGCGCCGGCGTCACCGCCGGCCAGCACTGGCAGCAGCAACAGTAGCGGAATCACCGCCAGGTCCTGAAACAGCAAAATCGAGAAGGCGTTACGGCCCTGGGGCGTACCCAGCTGGTTGGTTTCCACCAGCATCTGTACCGCGAAGGCGGTGGAGGACAGCGCCAAGGTGGCCCCAATGGCGAGAGCCGCCGGGCCGGGCTGGCCCAGGGCGACGAAGAAGCCGGTGAGCAGGGCGGCGCTGAACAGCATCTGGCTGGCGCCCAACCCCAGCAGCCGCCGGCGCTGCGCCCAGAGTTGCTCCGGGGCCAGCTCCAGGCCAACCAGGAACAGCATCAACACCACGCCCAGCTCGGCGAAGTGCAGCACCGCCTCGGCGCCGGGGATCAGCCCCAGGCCCAGCGGGCCGATAGCGATACCGGCGGCCAGATAACCGAGGATGCTGCCCAGCCCCAGGCGCTGAAACAGCGGCAACAGGAGCACCGCCGCCGCCAGCAATATCAGCGCCTGATTAAAATAACCGCCCATCCGGGTTCAGTCCCAGTTCAACGGCATGGGCGAGGAGCCCGGGCTCTCCGGTTGGCCGGCGGGTGGCTCCATGTCGGTGGCGGTGTCCCGTCCGGGGTGGGGCGCGCGCACCCGGTCACCGGGCCGGGGTACCCCGTCGCCCTGAGTGAGGCGCGCCACCGCGTAATCCGGTCGCACTTCGATCACCTCCAGGCTGGCGAGGGCATCGCTTTCCATACGAATGGTGAGCCCGGTCTGCGGGTCTTCCAGCGGCTCCACCGGCCGGTACACATTGACGATGCTGTCCACTTCCAGACGGCCCTGGCCGTGGCTCAGGTAGACCCGGTCGCCATCGGTCTTAAGTACCTGTACCGGATACAAGGTGTCGGAGGCCGCCGCCGCCAGGGCCCGGGCGATGCGCGGGTACACCAGGTCGGCGAGCCGTTCCGGATGGTCGCGGTGGTCCCGCTTCTGTTGCCGGGCCAGTTGCCGCACGCTGGCTTCGGACTGCTGCCAGTCGTACAGGCCCGCTTCCAGCACCTCGCCGCCGGCGGCATCAATCAGCCGATAGCGCAAGCGCACATAGGGCTCATACCCCTGAAAGCGGGCGCCGTAGAAGGTGCGCTCGTCGTCACCAATGTCGAACGCCTCAATGTGCCCCACGAGCAGCAGATCGGCGCCTTTGGTTTTACCCAGACGCAACAGCTCGCGAGGCTCGCCGGCCTCGTCACGCAGCAGAGCCTGCTCGGCCTCGCGCACATCGAGGTTGGCGCGGTCGAGCACTCGAAAGCGGCCGGACTGGGCGAAGGCGTCGACCAGATTGGCATGCAGCTGGCGGCGCACTTGCGCCGCCGGCAGGGTGGTCTCGCCCAGAGTGTATTCGCTGGCGTCGCTGGTGAACGGCGCCACCACGATGGCCGGCAGATGGGAGCGGTCCGGCCCCGGCGGCCGCTGGAGCAGCAGCACCGCCTTCACGTCGGCCCGCCACAAGGCGTTGTCTTCCTGGGTCACGGCGGTGACCTCGTAGCTGTCCAGGCTGCCCAGTGTCGGCAGGCGCGGCTCCGCCACCGAGGTACGGGTGCCGGTCCAGGTGGTCACGTCGCCCTGGCGCTGGATCACCCATTCGCTGACCTGGCGGCGGAAGTCCGGGTTCACCGACAGAGTCACGCCGCCGGCCTGGCGCACCGCCGCCACCAGGGCGTTGGTCACCGCCTGTTCCGGGTTGTCGCCGTAACCGCGGGCGGTTACTTCGCGGGTCTGCGCCGCGGTCGCGGTGCCGGCGGCCAGCGCCGCCATCAGCACGAACAAACAAAGACGCTTGAACATGGTTCCTCTCCCTGGGGCCAGGGTGTTCAGAAGCCGAACAGGCTGCGCTTGCGGGTCTTGCGGATTTCCTTCTCGCCGGACCACTCAATAATGCCGCTTTGGATGTTCAGCAGTTTCAGGGTGAACTTGTAATAGACGTCCTTGGTGCTGTCGTCGCGCTTCACAATCGAGGAAAGGTTGCCGTAGAGCATGAATTCGGCGCCGATCTGGCGTCCCATCTGGGCGGCACTGGCCTGGTCGACCATGCCGGAATCCTGCTGGTATTCCAGTTGCTCACGGACCCGGTCGACCACGGACATGTCCACAAAGCGGAACTTGCCGGAATTGATCAGCTTGGACTGAATGGTGTCGGTGACGGACTCGGTGTCGATGTGCTCACTGGTTTTGTTCTTGATGCGGTCGACGAACAATACCGGGCGGCGGTCACGGGTCATTTCCACGATCGGCGGGAATACCATCATGTCGTCCACCATCTTGGTGGCGATCATCTGCAAATCGGTGGAGCCGAAATCGGCGGTGACCGTTTCACGGGCCTGGGCGTCGCCGTAATCCACCCGCGAGGTACAACCGGAAAGCACCAGCGCCATAGCCAGGGCGAGCAGTGAAAATACGCGAACCATGTGTTTCTCCTTAAGGAACCTGAATGGCGTCCGGGGCGTTATTCGCGCACCCAGATTTCATAACGG
>JBFJUC010000134.1:0-7010 GCA_041624875.1 Alcanivorax sp. | reverse complement strand
GCGACTTTGCCCGTGATCAGGAGAACCCATGAGCAGCCCGCGTCACTTTCTCACTCTGATGGACCTTACGCCCAAGGAGCTGGGGTATCTGATACAGCGCGCCGTGGAGCTGAAAACCATGCTGCACACCGGGCAGTTCCATGAACCCCTGCGCGGCAAGACCCTGGGCATGATTTTCGAGAAGTCCTCCACCCGCACCCGGGTGTCGTTCGAGGTGGCGATGACCCAGTTCGGCGGTGCCAGCGTGTTCCTGTCACCGCGCGACACCCAGCTGGGGCGCGGCGAACCGGTGGAGGATTCCGCCCGGGTGCTGTCGCGGATGGTGGACGCGGTGATGATCCGCACCTTCGACCACGACACCGTGGAGGCTTTCGCCGCCCATTCGCGGGTGCCGGTGATCAACGCCCTCACCGACCAGTTCCACCCCTGCCAGCTGCTCGCCGACATGCAAACGTTCGTTGAGCACCGGGGCAGCATCGCCGGTAAAACCGTGGCCTGGGTGGGCGACGGCAACAATATGTGCGCCAGCTACATCAATGCCGCCGAACAGTTCGATTTTCAGCTGGTGGTGTGCTGCCCGGAAGGCTTCGAGCCGCCAGCGGCGCTGGTGGAGGCCTTCGCCCACCGGGTCACCCTGCAGCGCGACCCCGCCGAGGCGGTGCAAGGCGCCCATCTGGTGGTCACCGATGTGTGGGCCTCCATGGGCCAGGAAGACGAACAGGCCGACCGCATCAAACGGTTCTCCGAGTATCAGGTGAACCCGGCGCTGATGGACCGGGCCGACCCGGAGGCGCTGTTCATGCACTGCCTGCCCGCCCATCGGGGCGAGGAAGTCAGCCACGACATGCTGGACGATCCGCGCGCGGTGGTCTGGGATGAGGCGGAGAACCGGCTGCATGCGCAGAAAGCGCTGCTGGAGTTTTTGCTTACCGGGACGCACTGACCTTGTGCGAGCGGGCCTAGGAGTCATCCTCGCGGCAGACGCGGTTGCGTCCGCCGGTCTTGGCGCGGTAGAGGGCGCGGTCGGCGCGGCCCAGTAGCTGATCCACGGTTTCCCGGCCCCGGTAGCTGGCGACCCCCGCCGACAGACTGACCACCGCCGGGCCGCGGCAATCATCAAAACGGCGCGCCGCCCAGCTCTCGCGCAGCCGCTCGGCCACCAGTTCGGCACCGCCCAAGTCACTCTGGGGCAGCACCAGAATAAATTCCTCACCGCCCAGACGGGCCAGATAATCCCCCTCGCGCAGATTCTCCAGGGTGTGCTCGGCGAACTGCCGCAGAACGCGGTCCCCCATGTCGTGGCCATACTCGTCGTTGATGCGCTTGAAATGATCCAGGTCCACGTAGCACACCGAAAACGGGTAAATCTGGTTATCCGCCAGCGCCTTTTGATGCTCCAGCACCTCCAGAATATGGCGCCGGTTGAACAGGCCGGTGAGGTCATCGCGGATCGCCAGATCGCGGACCTGCTCCAGGGCATCCGCCAGCGCCTGATTCTTTACCGCCAGGCTGCGCCGCAAACCGTTCACGCCACTGCCTGTCACCGCGAAGCTCAACGCCACCAGGGTAAAAATCAGCCACTGCAGCAATTCCAGGCTCAAGCTCAATCGCAGGCCCCGGGTCGCCAGTGCCAGCGCCAGCATTAGCGCATAACCGAGACTGGCCAGTAGCGCCAGCGACAACAGCGATCGCGCGCCGAGCCGGAACGACACCAACAACAGCAAGGGAAAGAACAGAATCATGGCGCTGATGCGCGCCTCGTTCATGGGGAACGCGGCGATCAGGAAGGCGACCACCAGCCCCAGGGCCACCGGCACGGACAGGCTGGGTTCCCGCCACTCCAGCGTGGCGCCGGTTTCGATCAACAGCAGGTACAGCACCGTCATCGCGGCCAGCACGCCCAGCAGCAGGCTCACATAAAGGCCGCCGGCGTCCAGCGTGCCCCACAGCCAAAGCGCCACCACCAGCAGCGAGTGGAACAACGCCACCGCCGCCAGCGAGCGACCATGGCGAAGCAGCAGGCGCCGCTCACTGACCGTCAGCCGCTGCGCCCGACGCCAATAACGGCCGTTCACGGCGGGCCCGCCGTGATAATCCGATCCCGGCCGGCGGCCTTGGCCTGATAAAGAAGACGGTCGGCGCGCACCAGCACCTCGTCCGGGCTTTCCCCATGCCCGACCACGGTGAGCCCCACCGAGGCGGTCACTTCCAATACCGGCGCGGCCATGAAGCGCTGGGCACGCAGCGCGCTCATCAGGCGCTCCACACTGGTGAGCGCCTGCTCCATATCCATCACCGGGAGCATCACCAGAAACTCCTCGCCACCCAGCCGCGCGGCCATATCCTTGTCACCGAGGTACCGGCGGGTGAGCTCGGCGAACCGCACCAGCACCTGATCACCGAACAGGTGCCCGTGGCGATCATTGATGCGTTTGAAGTGGTCCAGGTCGACAAAGCCCACTGCCAGCAGAAACGCTCCGCGGCGCGCCTGGCCGCAGGCCTTGGCGAGCACCTCCATGGCGTGGCGGCGGCTGTAGAGACCGGTGAGCTCGTCCTTGACCGCCAGATCCTGGATGCGCTCAAGCAACTCGGCCAGCTGACCGTTACGCTCACGCAGCCGCAACCGAATAGTGGTGATCTCGCTGGCCAGCAACACCATGGCCAGGGTGACCAGGGAAAACAGCAGCCACTGCCCCACTTCCAGCAATGGATGGGCCAGGTCGCCGCGGGCATTCAGATAGAGCAATACCACGGCGTAGCCGGCCACGGCCAGGGCGGCGGCCCGCGCCACCTGGCGGCGGCGCACGCGGAACACGCCCTGGTGCAGGATGGCGAAGAAGAACGCCATCACCGCCAGGCGGCCCTGATCCAGGTAGAGCGAGGACGCCAGCAACGTGATGATGCACCAGATCATCACCGGTTCAGTCATTGCCGGGTTCTTCAGGCGCCGATTCAAACCGGCGCGGGCGAACACCAGCAGGCCCAGGTGACCGGCCCAGATCGCGGCGAACAGGGCGTAAAAGGCCGCCGCGCCACCATGGAAAAAGCCCCATTGCAGGATCAGCCAACACACCAGGGTGTGTGCGGCACCGCCCATCAGCAACGAAAACGCCAGGCGACGCAAACGCAATGCCTGGCGTCGATCGGTCACTGTGGCAAGCCGTCCGTGCATGCGAGCCTTCCCCAAGATCGTCTTCTCATGGCATGGGGATGATAATCAAAACTGTGCACTGAATCACACTTTCGGTCGGGCTTTCACTGCCGGTTATCCGAACACACGCGCTGCACGGCTTCACGCCAGCCCCGGTACCGGCGCTCCCGCTCGCCCTCCTCCAGGGCCGGCTCGAAGGCGCGATCGGACTGCCAGTGCTCGGCGATTTCGCCGAGATCCCGGAACAGGCCGCAGCCCAACCCGGCCAGGTAGGCCGCCCCCAGGGCGGTGGTTTCGGTGACCCGGGGCCGGTCCACCCGCACCCCCAACACGTCGGCCAGGGTCTGGCCCAACCAGTTGTTAACCACCATGCCACCGTCCACCCGCAGCGTGGTGGGCCGCTGGGCGCAGTCGGCGGCCATCGCCTCGAGCAAATCCCGGGACTGATAGCACACCGCCTCAAGACCGGCGGTGACCACCTCGGCGATGCCGGTGTCGCGGGTCAGTCCGAGCAGCGCCCCGCGCGCGTGCGGGTCCCACCAGGGTGCGCCCAGGCCGGTGAAGGCCGGTACCAGATAAACGCCGCCGGCGGAGCCGACACGGCGGGCCAGGGCCTCGGTCTCACTGGCGTGGGTAATCAGGTTGAGGCCGTCGCGCAGCCACTGGATCGCCGCGCCGGCGACAAAGATCGAGCCCTCCAGCGCGTAGGTGGTCTCGCCGTTCAACCGGTAGGCCACGGTGGTCAGCAGACGGTTGTCGGAGTGTACCGCCGCCCCGGTGTTCATCACCATGAAGCAGCCGGTGCCATAAGTGCTTTTCACCATGCCCGGCTGGAAACAGGCCTGGCCCACCAGCGCCGCTTGTTGATCGCCGGCGATGCCGGTCACCGGCACCGCGGCGCCCAATACCCGGGGGTCGGTGCGGCCGAACTCGCCGGCACTGTCACGCACCTCCGGAAGCAACGCAGCGGGAATATCGAACAACCGCAGCAGCTCGTCGTCCCACTGCTGGCTGTGGATATTGAACAGCAGAGTACGCGACGCATTGGTGGCGTCGGTGGCGTGCACCCGGCCGTCGGTGAGCTTCCACAACAGCCAGCAATCGATGGTGCCGAACGCCAGCTCACCGGCCTCGGCCCGGCGGCGGGCGCCCTCCACGTTTTCCAGCAGCCAGGCCAGCTTGGTGGCCGAGAAGTACGGGTCCAGCAACAGGCCGCTGCGCTCGCGGACCAGGTCCTCATGGCCCTCCTGCTTGAGCCGCTGGCAATAGTCCGCGGTACGCCGGTCCTGCCAGACGATGGCCCGCGCCACCGGTTCGCCGGTGGCGCGATCCCAGAGCACGGTGGTCTCGCGCTGGTTGGTGATGCCGATGGCGGCGAGCTGATCCGCTTCCACCTGGGCGTTGCGCAGCGCCTGCCGGCACAGCGCCAGGCAGTCGTTCCAGATCTCCTGCGCATCGTGCTCGACCCAGCCGTCGCGGGGGAAATGCTGACGAAATTCCTTCTGCGCCTGCCCCACCGCGACACCGTCCCGATCAAAAATGATGGCTCGGGAGCTGGTCGTGCCCTGGTCGATTGCAAGAATGAAAGCGGACATACACACCCCGAAAATCAGTTAACAGTGAACAGTTAATAGTGAATAGCGAACCCACCTCTCGGATAAGCCGGAGCGTCCGCCGGGTTTCGCTGTTAACTGTTCACTATTAACCATTAACTTTATTTTGCCGTCCAAGCACGTGCTGGCGGCGTTGTTCGCGGGGCAGGATAACCCGGAAGCGGGCGCCGCCCCAGTCGCTCTCCGCCACGGCCACGTCGCCACCGTGCCAGTCGACGATGCGCTTGACGATGGACAGCCCCAGGCCGTAGCCGCCGCTGGCGCGATGGCGGCTCTTATCGAGCCGCGCGAACGGCTTGAAAACCCGTTCGCGCTGGTGCTCGGCGATGCCGGCACCGTCATCGTCCACATCCAGCACCAGGCTGCCGTCCTGTTCGGTCACCGTCATACGTACCCGGGTTTTCGCATACCGCAGGGCATTGGTGACCAGATTCTGCAGAATACGATGCAAGTAGCGTGGGTCCCCTTCCACGGTCAGGTCGCGGGAGCCGCGCGCGTCGATCAGGATATCACCACGAATGTCCTCCAGCTCGCCGATCAGCTGATCGCACACTTCCAGCAGGAACACCGGCTGGAACTCAATGTTGGGGGTGCCCTCCTCCAGCCGTGCGTAGGTGAGAATCTCGTCGATCAACTCATCCAGTTGCTCGATGTCCCGGTCCAGGGCGTTGAGCTTTTCGCGACGCTCGTCGGCGGATTCGCAGTCGGCCAGCATTTCCAGCCCGAAGCGCAGCCGCGCCACCGGCGTGCGCAGCTCATGGGACACGGCCCGGGTCATTTCCCGCTGCGCCTCGATAAGGCGGCGGATGTGCGCGGTCATGCCATTGAAGGTGGCCGCCACCTGGCCGATCGGGTCGTTGCCGGGAATGTCCGCGTAGGCACCCAGGTCGCCGCTGCCCAGCCGCTTCACCGCCCGGTCCAGGCGCCGCAGACGGGTCTGCAGCGGGCGCACCTGCAAGTAGGTGGACAACGCCACCAGCAGCAGGGCCACCACGCCGGCGATCACCAGCAATTCCCAGGGAAACTGATCGAACAGGTGCAGCGGGCCCATCACCAGAATGCGGTCGCCCCCCGGTACCGGCACCAGCACCCGCACCCCGGCGTCACGCCGGGTGCTGTCCGTGAGGGTAAACACCACCTCATCGCGCTCCAGGCGACGCTGCTGCTCCACGTCCAGGTCCAGTTCGGTGCGCGGCGACAGCGTCAGGGGATAACCGAAGTACTGATCCAAATCGGCCAGGGCGCGGTCCTGCTGGTTGGCCGGGCGGGCGCGCAGGTAGTCGAGCACCAGCATGGCGGTGGCACGCGCCTGTTGTTCGGAAAGGCGCGACATGACGGCGCGTATGTAAAGAGGGTCGCCGGGGACCGCGAACAGAATCTCCACCCGCTCGCTGTCCGGGTTGCCGCGCAACACCACTCGGCCTTCCTGCAGATGCAACCCGTCACGGTAGGACAACCCCAGTGCGCCGGCCTCACGCAGCGTCACCGGAGCACCAAACATGCGGCTCAGTGAGCGCGACCAGGCCTGGCGCTCCGCGTCGCTGGTCCGCTCCCGGTAGCCTTCCGCCATTAAATAGAAGGTGCCGCGGGCCATGCGCTCACGGTACAGCTGGGAACGATAGTCGTTGACCAGCTCCACGCCGGCGTAGGTGAGCGCGCCGATGATCAGCAGCGCCACCAGGATGCCACCGTAGATTCGAACGAAGATACTGTTCAAGTCACACCTGCTGGCGCGGGCGGGCCAAAGCGCCCGCCCCCGTCATCCGCCGCTCATTTCCTTAACGAACAGATAGCCCTTGGAGCGTACCGTCTTGATCCGCTTGGGGTTTTCCGGATCGTCGCCGACCTTGGGCCGAATGCGGGAAATACGCACGTCGATGGAGCGGTCCTGGCCGTCGTATTGGATTCCGCGCAGCTTTTCGAAGATGGTCTCGCGGGACAGCACGGTACCGGCGTTGGAGGCCAGTAACCAGAGCAGGTCGTATTCGGCGCTGGTCAGGTCCACCGACTTGCCGCGCAGGCTCACTTCCCGGGCGGAGTTGTCGATCACCAGGGCGCCGAATTCCAGCCGCGACGGCGAGCTGTCGCGCTCGCTGTCGGTTTCCACCCGCCGCAGCAGGGCGCGGATGCGGGCCAGCAGAACGCGCGGTTTGACCGGTTTGGCCACATAGTCATCGGCGCCCATTTCCAGCCCCAGCACCTGGTCCATGTCATCGGTGCGTGCGGTCAACATAAGGATCGGGTTC
>JBFJUC010000133.1:0-7173 GCA_041624875.1 Alcanivorax sp. | reverse complement strand
TTACACCCACAAGGAAAATGTGCTAGAGCTATTACGCAGTTTACGCATCGGTGAACGAATCACCGACAGAGTGATGACGGAGACCAGACCATGACAGACCGGATCAACGGACACCGGAGCGCGGGCCTGCTGGCCCTGGCGTTGATGGTGCCTCTGGCCGTTGCCTGCACGCCGCGGGTGGCGCTGGAAGCGCCCAAGGAGCCGATCACCATCAACCTCAACGTTAAAATCGATCATGAGATCCGGCTTAAGGTCGAGAAGGACATCGACGACTTGTTCAGTGAAGACAGCGAGTTGTTCTAGGTAGGGATCAGGAGAGATAAACATGAAATGTATTCGACACCTGTTGTTCGCGGTCACCCTGGTTTTCGCCGGCGCGGCGTTCGCCCTGGACCTGGACAGTGCGAAAAGCCAAGGCCTGGTGGGCGAGCAACCGAACGGCTATCTGGGCGTGGTGAAGGCCACCTCGGAAGCGGTGGAGCTGGTCTCCGACGTGAACGAAAAGCGCCGTCAGGCGTACCAGCGCATCGCCAGAGAAAACGGCATCAGCCTGGAGCAGGTCGCCAATCTGGCCGGTCAGAAGGCGATTGAAAAAACGCCCTCCGGTGAATATGTGAAGACCCCGACCGGGCAATGGGTGACCAAATAAAACGTATCCAAAAACACCACCCCGGTTAATTCCGTTGACCGCCTTGTAACGCCGGGCAACAGCATTGTAATAACCGGGTAAAATCCATACGGATTTTCGAAACTGTTTACGTTTACCCATCCCCAAGCTTGCCTTTGCGGCTCAGAATCGCTGTTGATCCGCACTGATTCGCAAAGGAGCTTGCCATGAAAAAGTCCATGATGACCGCGGTGCTTGCGTCACCGTTTCTTTTCTCTCCCGTGTTCGCCGATGAAAACGTACCCGACACCTATGGGTACATTGGTGGGCACGTCAGCCAGTACTTTTTCTACGACAACGAAGTGATCGGCGACGTGGACGGTTTCGACGACGACACCTTCCTGGGCGGCCAGATCGGCTGGCGCTTCAGCCCGCGCTGGTCGGTGCAGGCCTGGTACGAAGAAAACGACGAGGTCGAGCACAAGTACACCGACCGCGAATCCGACGTGGTCAATTACTACGCCAGTCTGCGGCACCATTTTGATGAAACCAGCCTGCTCGGGTTCGAGCCCTACATGGGTTTGAACGTGGGCACCCAGGAAATCAACGACAACGAAGAAACCATGACCGGCGTGGAGATGGGGCTCCAACGTGCCTTTCTCAAAAACGTGCTGCTGGACCTGGGCACGCGGCATGCCTACAGCAGCGATCGGGAATTCTGGGAAGGTCAGGTCTATGCGGGTGTGAATCTGATGTTCGCGGTCAGTGGCCGCGAGTCCGACAGTGAGCCGCGCACCGCCGTGGACCAGCCCACCGAGGTGGTCAGCAAGGACAGCGACGGCGACGGTGTGATCGACGCCCGTGACGCCTGCCCGGGCACCGCACCGAACGCGGTGGTCGACGAGCGGGGCTGTCAGGTCTATGACGTCCGCCGGGAAGAGACCGTTAAAACCATCTACTTCGAGTTCGACCAGTCCGACATCCGTGATCAGTTCAACAACGAAGTGCGCAGCGCCGCCGAGAAGGTGCGCGACGGTGACGGCAACCGGATTCGCGTTGAAGGGCACACCGACAGCATCGGCACCGAGACCTACAACCAGGGTCTTTCCGAGCGACGCGCCAATTCCGTCCGTGACCAGCTGATTCAGGAGTACCAGGTGGAGAGCGGCGTGATTGACACCCAGGGCTATGGCGAGAGCCGTCCGGTGGCGCCGAACGACACCGCCGAAGGCCGCGAGCAGAACCGCCGCGCCGACATCGTGGTGGAAAGTGAAGAGAAGGAAGCACAATTCAAGGAGTGATTAAGCTGCCTTGCTCAGCGAACCCATGGGGCGGCTTTTGCCGCCCCTTTTTTGTGGGTTAGCGGTTCAGTTTTTGCCATAGGCCCGAGGCGCGCCAAGTGCGCCGTCTAACGGCGTCGGCAAGCACGGCGGGTGGACCGTGCTCGATCAAGGTGAAAGCTTGTTTAGCGCGGGTCACGGCGGTGTAGATCAGTTCCCGGGTCAGCAACGGGTGGGGATGGTCCGGCAGCACCAGCAGGGTGTGGCCGAACTCCGAGCCCTGGGCCTTGTGCACCGTCATCGCATAGACGGTGTCGGCGCTGTCCAGGCGGCTAGGCAGTACCCACTTGATGCGCCCGTCGGGCAGTTGGAAGGCGACCCGCAGGCCGTCGGGGTGGGGTAAAGTCAGCCCTACGTCGCCGTTCATCAAGCCCAGTTGATAGTCGTTGCGGGTCATCATCACCGGCCGGCCGGGGTACCAGTCGTGGTCGTCGGCCAGGCCTTCGCGGCGCAGGCGCTCGGTGATCGAACGGTTCAGCGCGTCCACGCCGAAGGGGCCGCCGCGAAGGCCGCTGAGCAGTTGCTGGCCGGTCAGCTGGCGCAGCTGTTGCGCGGCCCAGGCGTCGGGCTGGCCGTCGCCGGGTGCCGTGCCCACGCCGGCGAACAGGGCGCGCAGGCCGGGGCGTTCGCCGTCGCCGTCCAGCAGCAGGTCGGTGAGCGCGTCGTTTTTTTCATTGGGGGAAAGGCCGCCCAGGGAGAGGCTGTGCAGGCCGGGCCGCTGCTGCTTGAACACCTTGGCCACCGCCGCCGGGTCGCCGCCGTTCACCGCCAGGGCCAGCTCACCAATGCCCGGGGTGTCCTTGAACCGCCAGTTGGTGCGCAGCATCGCGGTCTGCTGGGCGAGGGCGGCGCCGTCGCCGGCCCAGGGGCTGACGTCGGCGCCGCAGGCCTCGCGCAGATACGCCACCGTGTCTGGGGTGTACTGACCCTGGTCCGCGTCGCGGCACAGGTCGCCCATCACCGCGCCGGCTTCCACGCTGGCCAGCTGGTCCTTGTCACCGAGCAGAATCAGCCGGGTGCGCGGATCCAGCGCGTCCAGCAGGCTGGCCATCATGTCCATGTCGATCATGCTGGCTTCGTCCACCACCACCAGGTCCGCGTGCAGCGGGTTGTCGCGGTGATGCCGGAAGTGGCGGCTGTCCGGACGGGTGCCGAGCAGCCGGTGCAGGGTGGTCACCTCGGTGGGAATGGCGTCGCGTACGGTCGGGTCCACCGGCAGTTTTTGCAGCTGCTCGCCGATCGATTCGGTGAGCCGCGCCGCCGCCTTGCCGGTGGGGGCCGCCAGCCGGATGCGCAGGCGATGCCCGTCCGCCATGGCCAGGCTTTGCAGCACGCCCAGCAGGCGTACCACGGTGGTGGTCTTGCCGGTGCCCGGGCCGCCGGTGATGATGCCGATGCCGCCACGCACCGCCAGGGCGCAGGCCACCTGCTGCCAGTCGGTGTGCGGCTCGCCGGTGCCGGGGAACAGCCTGCTCAGGGCCTCGCGCAGCTCGACCACCGGCACCGGTTCACCGCCCGCCAGGCGCGCCTCGATGGCCTCGGCCACCGCCACTTCCCGGGACCAGTTGCGGCGCAGATAGAGCCGGCCGCTGTCCAGCACCAGCGGGGTGCCGCCCAGCGGGGTGCCGTCCGAATGGGCGCCGTCCTCGCTGACCAGGGCACTTTGCTGTAAGTGCCGCAGCCAGTCGTCCACGGTGCCGGGCAACAGGGCGGTGAGGGCCGGTGGCGGTTTGCTGCCCCACAGCTGGGTGGCCAGCTCCCGGTTGTTCAGATCCAGGCACAGATGGCCGCTGGCCTGTTGGTGGCTGGTAAAGGCGGCGAGCAGCAGCACTTCGTTGCCGGCCTGGGGGCATTGCTGTTGCAGGAAGCGGGCTACCGCCACGTCCAGATCCCGAAGTAACCCCAGATCGCGCAGCTGTGCCAGCGCGTCCTGCCAGTCGAGCGTGGCGAACAGATCAGTTTGCATGGCCGCCTCCGAACAGCGCATCGAGCGCTTCAATCAATGCCGTATCGGGCCGGTCGAACACGGTGCCCGCCGCTGGGCCTTGCAGGCCGCGCAGGAACACGTAGACGGCGCCGCCCAGGTGCCGCTGAGGATCATAGCCGTCGCCGAGGCGGCTGCGCAGCAGGCGGTGCAGGGCGAGCAGATAGAGCACGTACTGCACCTCGTAGCGTTTCTCCAGCACTGCGTCGGTCATGGCGTCCAGGGTGTAGGCCTGGTCGTCGGCGCCCAGCCAGTTGGATTTGTAGTCCAGCACGTAGTACTTGCCGTGGTGCTCGAACACCAGATCGATAAAGCCCTTCAGCATGCCGTTGAGGGTATCCGCCTCGAGCCGTGGGCGCGGGTGATCCGGGTGAATATGCTGACGAATCAGAGTGTCCATTTCCGCCACCTTGACCCGGTGGGCCGGGAACACGAATTCCAGTTCCGGCACATAGGTGTCCAGGGCCGCCAGGCTGATGTGCCCTTCGGCCAGCGGCAGCTCGGCGCTGAGGGTCTGTTTCCACCAGTCGCGGATCACTTCGGTGTGGTCCTGCCAACCCCGGGCGCGAAGCTTTTCTTCCAGCTTGAGATCGAAGTCGGCGGGCTCGGCCAGGGTGTGTTCAAAGCGCTGGTCGGCGGCCTGCTCAAGCAGATCGTGCAGCAGGGTGCCGGGTGCCGCGCCGCGCGGGAAGGCGTGGATGCTGTCCGGCCGTGGCGGCGGGTCCGCGTCGGCCGGGCCGCTGTCCTGCTCGTGGTGTTGTTCGGCCAGTTGATCGCCGCGCGGGTCCGCCGGCGCCAGGGTTTCCTGAACCTGTTTCAAGGCGCTGTAGCTGGCGATCCACCAGGGTTCGCGTTGCCGGGCCGGGGGCACCAGCGGCGCGCTCAGCGTCAGGGCTTGCTGCCTGGGTTGATAGACCTCCGGGTCGCTGTCCGGCGCCGGCACCACCGTGACCGCGCCGCCGGCCAGTGGCGCCAGCGCCGCCATCAGGCCGTCGTTGGCGACGCCGCCGCCGAACAACAGACGCCCCACGGCGCTGCGTTCCAGTTGGTTCTGTTTGCCGCGCCCTTTGATATAGGGGGCCAGACCCAGCGTGCAGGCGTGGCGGGCACGGGTCAGCGCCACATAGAGCAGGCGCATGTCCTCGGCCAGCCGCTCGTGGTCCGCTTTGTGTTCGACGCTGTCGTCCGGTTCCAGGGACACATTGAGGTGGTCGTTTTCGTGGAAGCGCAGCGGTGGCTTATTCTTGTCCGCCGGGCGGAAGCCGCAGATAAAGGGCAGGTACACCAGCGGGTATTCCAGGCCCTTGGATTTGTGGATGGTGATCACCTTGACCCGGTCGTCGTCGCTTTCCAGGCGCAGGATGCTTTCCTTGCTGCCGGAGCGCTGATCTTCCACGGCGCTTTCCACCGCGTCCTCCAGATAACGAATCAGCGACTGTTCGCCGTCCAGCCGGGTGGCGGCCTGCTGCAACAGTTCAGCGAGATGCAGCAGGTTGGTCAGGGCCCGCTCGCCGTCCAGGCTCTGGCTAAGCCGGGCGGGCACTTGGAAGTCCATCAACAGGCCGCGCAGCATGGGCAGCACGCCCTGGGTGCGCCACTGGTGGCGATAGCCGTGGAAGCGCTCCACGGTCTGTTCCCAGCGCACTTCATCCTGGTTGAGCGCATCCAGCTCTGCGTAGGCCAGGTCGAGCACCGAGCAGGCCAGGGCGCTGCGCACCCGGCTGTCGGATTCCGGCGCCGCGCAGGCGTGCAGAATCAGTAGCAGGTCGAAGGCTTCCGGCTGGGCGAACACGGCATCCTGATCGGACAGATAAACGCTGCGCACCTGACGTGCCATCAGCGCGTCGCGGACCGCCTTGGCCTCGTTGCGGTCGCGCACCAGGATGGCGATGTCGTTGGGGTGCAGCGGGGTAAAGCCCTCGCCATCGCGAAAACCGGTGACGCCCCGTTCGGCACCGTTAAGAAGATGAGCGATGTCGTTGGCGGAGCGGGCCGCCTGCTCGTCACGGTACTGACCGGCGCTTACCGGTTTGTCCCGGTCTTCCACCCACAGGGTGACGCCGGCCTTGGGCTCGCCGTCGACCAGCAGCACTTCCTTGCGCCCCTGGGCCTTGACCGTCTCGAAGGGGATGGCGTCGTCCATCATGAAGACGTCGCCGAACGCTTCCTGGCTGTAGGTGAACAGATGGTTCACCGCCTCCACCATGGCTTCGGCGGAACGGAAGTTCTTGTCCAGGGTGTAGTGGTTGCCTTCGGTGGCGCGGCGCGCTTTCAGGTAGGTGAAAACGTCGGCGCCCCGGAACGCGTAGATCGCCTGCTTGGGGTCACCGATCATGAACCAGCCGGTGTCTGCCTGCCCGCCGTAGAGTGCCGAGAAAATGCCGTACTGGGTGGGATCGGTATCCTGGAACTCGTCGATCAGCGCCACCGGGAACTGGGTGCGGATCACTTCGGCGAGCCGCTCACCGTTGTCGCCTTGCAGAGCGTCGTGAAGGCGGCTGAGCATGTCGTCGAAGCCGATGGTGGCGGTCTGGCGGCGCACTTTGTCGACGCGCTGGTGAATCCAGGCGGCGGCGTGGGCGAGCAGGTCGGTGCGCGGCAACGGGTTGCGGTCGCGGGCTTCGAAGTAGCGGTCCAGGGCCGACAGACAGGCCAGGTCCGGTTGTTTGTCCTGGTGTTGTTTATTCAGTTTCAGCCCGCTTTGGGAAAACTTCTTCAGTTCCTTGAGGCGGTCTTTATCCAGGATTTGGCCGCCGATAAACGCGTCCACGGCAGCGAACATCTTGCCGAGGTTATCGGCTTTGTAGCTGGCCCCATTCAGCCATTTGTTACTAATGCCATCGACGACCCATTGCCGCAGGGCGTCCCTCTCGGTGTTCAGGATCCGGCGCGTCTGTTCGGTCTGCTCCGCCTGGGGGCCGGTCTCGGCCAGCCATTGTCCGACGCTGTCGGGCAGAGTGTCCGGGTCCGCTTCTTGAAGGCCCAACAAGGGCCGGCATTCCTTCAGCAGCGCGTCCGGGTGGCCCAGTTTTTCAGCTTGCAGCGCGTTGGCGGCGCTGACCGGAAAGCCGGCGATCACGGTGCGCCAGTAATCGCGGGCCGCCTGCTGCTGCTCGTCGCTGGCGTCCTCCTGCAGTTCCAGGCTGAACAGGCTGCCGGAATCGAAGGCGTGCTGCTTGAGCATGCGGTTGCAGAAGCCGTGGATGGTGTAGACGGCGGCTTCGTCCATCCATTGCGCGGCG
>JBFJUC010000132.1:0-7206 GCA_041624875.1 Alcanivorax sp. | reverse complement strand
GTTCGTGGAAGTGTTCGCCGACGCCCCCCTGGAAGAGTGCGAGAAGCGCGACCCCAAGGGCCTCTACAAGAAAGCCCGCGCCGGCGAGATCAAGGAATTCACCGGCATCGACAGCCCCTACGAAGCCCCCGCCAACGCGGAAGTGGTGATCAACACCGCCGAGCACGACATCGGCGAGTGTGTGCGGCAGCTGATCGCCAAGATCGGCGTCTGACTCCGAGAGCCCCACCGTTGGGAGCCCCATGAAAGGCATCGTCTGCAGCAACCTCTATGCGACCACCGACGAGCGCGACCTGACCAGCAATACCCTGGCGGTTCGCGAGCTCGTCGACGGTGCCATCGCCGAGGGGCTGGAAGTCACCGCCGTGCTGCGCTTTCTGCCGCTGATCGTTAAAGGCGGCCCCTACTGGCCCAGAAAGCGCGTTCTGAACGGCTTGCCGGTGTACGACGTGCCGACCATCGGCTTCCGGTTTATCTATTCAGCCCTGCTGACCAGGCTGGTGCTGTTCCTGATGGGCTTTCGCGGGCGCTTCGACTTCGCCATCTGCCACCAGAGCTTTAACTTTATAGCCGCGAAGCGGGTGCTCGGGCGAAGGTTGGCGAAGAAGTACTTCGTAGTTCACGGCTCCGACCTGGGCAAGCCGCAGCTACGTCAGTGCCTGGATGCGGCGGACAAGACGTTCGTCCGCTCCCACGCGCTCGCTCGCCAACTGAAAGACAACTACGATGTCGAGCCGTCCGGGGTTGTCCACTCGGGCATCGACGCGGCGGAGATCATCGACCTGGAGAGCAAGGAGATTTCCCTCGAAGGGGGCCTGGTGATTACCATGGCCTCTTTAATGATACCGAGAAAGAACGTTCAGCCTTGTCTGCGTGCCTTCAGGGCTCTGGTCGACCAGGGTGTCCGTCTGACGGTTCATCTTTACGGGGACGGCCCGCTCAGCGAGGCTATCACTCGCGACATCGAGCAGCTCGGACTAACCAGGGTGGTGCGCCAATATGGCTTCACGCCACGAGCGGAGGTGCTGAAAGCCATGCGTGCCTCGCATCTCTTCTTGATGCCCAGTGTCCAGGAAACGTTCGGGCTGGTCTATCTGGAAGCGATGGCGTCAGGCTGCGTGGTGATTGGTCACCAGGGCTGGGGCATCGACGGCGTGGTCGAAGAGGGTGTAAACGGTTATCTGGTCGCGGCGCCCACGGAGGCGGAAATTGAATCCAAGATCCAGACTTATCTGGTCGCACAGGACCGGGAGGCACTGCACCGAGAGTCTGTTAAAGTCGCCAACGTCAATACCCGGGACAGCGCCGTAAAAAATTACCGAATGTTAGTAGGGTCGAGCTGACCGGATACCGGTTGTGCCGGTTGCCGCGCAAGGGAAACGTATTCTGCAAGGAGATTCAGATTGAAAATCACTGTATTCGGCACCGGTTATGTGGGCCTGGTCACCGGGGCCTGCCTAGCGGACGCAGGCCATGATGTGCTGTGTGTTGATGTGGACCTGGCCAAGGTGGAAGCCCTGGAGCGCGGTGTGATTCCGATCTTTGAGCCGGGGCTGGAGGCCTTGGTGGCGCGGAACCGCGAAGAAGGGCGGCTTGGCTTCACGGTCGATGCCGCACAGGGTGTTGCCTTTGGAACCATGCAGTTTATCGCCGTGGGTACCCCGCCGGATGAAGACGGTTCCGCCGACATGCAGTACGTGCTGGCGGTGGCCGCCACCATAGGCCGCCATATGGGCGGCTATAAGCTGGTGGTGAACAAGTCCACCGTGCCGGTGGGCACTGCCGACCGGGTCAGGGCGACCATCAACGCCGAGCTGTCCGGCGGGGGTGTGGAGCTCGACTTCGACGTCTGCTCCAACCCGGAATTCCTCAAGGAAGGCGCCGCCATCGAGGATTTCACCCGCGGTGCACGCATCGTGGTCGGTACGGACTCCGATAAGGTTCGTGAACTGATGCGCGAGTGCTACGCCCCTTACAACTGGAACCACGATAAGCTGATTTTCATGGACGTGCGCTCCGCCGAGCTCACCAAATACGCCGCCAACGCCATGCTGGCCACCAAAATCAGCTTCATGAACGAGATGGCCAATCTGGCCGAGCGTCTTGGCGCGGATATCGAGAACGTGCGCCTGGGCATCGGTTCCGATCCGCGCATCGGCTATCACTTTATTTATCCCGGGTGCGGCTATGGCGGCTCCTGTTTCCCCAAGGACGTGCGCGCACTGGAGCGCATCGCCCATGAAGTGGGCTATGAGGCGCGCATGCTGAGCGCCGTGGAAGCGGTCAACGATCATCAGAAGTCCACGCTCTTCAACAAGCTGAACAATGCCTTTGACGGCGACCTGAACGGTAAGACCATCGCGGTCTGGGGCCTGGCCTTCAAACCCAATACCGATGATATGCGTGAAGCGCCTAGCCGCACGTTGATGGAAGCGGTATGGGCCGCTGGAGGCCGTATTCAGGCCTACGACCCGGAGGCGCGCGACGAGTGTCGCCGCCTCTACGACGACCGTAACGACCTGACCCTGGCGGAGCATCGCATGGACGCGCTGGACGGTGCCGACGCCCTGGTAATCTGTACCGAATGGAAGGAGTTCCGAGTCGCGGACTTCAAGGCAATACGTGACGCCCTGCGCACCCCCGTAATGGTGGACGGCCGTAATATCTATGAGCCGGACTCCGTACGTGCCGCCGGTCTGCTTTATTTTGGTGTCGGCCGGGGCGACAGCGTTCTGACGGAGATATCTGGTGCTGTTGGTTAGTCTCACCACCACTGCCCAACGGTTATCGCTGTGCAGAATGGCCCTGATGTCCATTGCCACACAGACGTGTCTGCCCGACAAAATTATCGTCTGGGTGTCCGATCAGCCCTACCTGCGCGATACCGGCATCGCTGACCCCGCGGTTCTCGAGACGATTACCGGAGACCTTGGAGCCCTGGCCGACCGTGTGGAATTCCGCTGGACGGAAAACCAGGGCCCGTACAGGAAATTGATGCCGCTGCTGAGAGTCTGTGAAGATGAGGATCTGATCGTCACCGCCGATGACGATATTTTTTATGGTCGAGAGTGGCTGGCGACTCTCGTGGCAGGGTTCGACAGCGACAAACGGCAGGTGCCCGCCCTCCGTGTCCGGGCCGTCCGCCACGGCCCGACGGGCAAACCACGAACCTACCTGTCCTGGCCGATAATCAAGGAACCGGGGGTGCGGCAACGGGATCTGATCATTACCTTCGGCGGCGGTGCGGTACTAAAAAAAGACTTCTTCGCGTCCGGGGATTTGGATAATCAGGATTATATGCGGGTGGCGCCCACCGCTGATGACCTGTGGTATTCACGCCTTCTTTTAAACAACGGTGTGTCAGTGCGCTGTTTGCCCGGCGGACTGGATGAGCTCGGGTTCGTCCTTCACGGTGAGGGCCTTAGAAACGATAATTTTCCGCGCGTGCGTAACTTTATACACTTATGGAAATGGCGGCTTATCGATAAGCCGAGGGAGTATCTCGGATATCCGGTCTGTGAGAACGACAGGGTCTACCGTCGCATCCAAGCCTATTTCGATGATAAACCGCCGGCGTGAAGGGCTAAGCAATGAAAGTGGTACTGACATACGGGACGTTCGATATCTTCCACGTTGGCCATGTACGGCTGCTGCGGCGGTTAAAAGCGCTGGGTGATCGTTTGATCGTGGGCCTCTCGACGGACGAGTTCAATGCCCTGAAGGGCAAGAGCGCTTTAATGCGCTTTGAGGACCGCCGCGAGGTGCTTGAGGCCGTGGATGCGGTGGATCTGGTGATACCCGAGTCGTCCTGGGACCAGAAAATCGACGACGTGCGCGAGCACAATGTGGATATCTTTGGTATCGGTGACGATTGGGAGGGAAAATTCGATTTTCTTAAGCCGCACTGCGAGGTCGTGTATCTGAGCCGTACCCATGGCATTTCATCGTCTTCGATAAAAGCACTGACATCGGGGCTCTCCATCGAAAATATTCAGCAGATGCGCGACTCGGTCGAGGTCTTGAGAAACGTACTGAAAACGTTCGGCGATTAAGCCATGAAGAAGCTGTTGTTCGTTATTCTGGCATGGATGTTGGGAGTGCTCGGCATGTTGATTCCGCGCAAACCCGGCCTCGTTGTCTTCTCGCAAGCAAGAAACCGCTACTCGGGCAACTCACGCGCTCTGTTCGAGTGGATGACGCGGAACAATCATCAAGCATACTGGTTATACGCTAGGGGCTTTACGCCGGTGGAGTTGCCGGAGGCTTCGTCGCGTTTCGTCGCAAGGGCCGGCCTGGCCGGATTCCTGCTGTGCGCCCGTGCCGAGTTCGCGATCATCTCCCACGGCGGTTCCGATTTCGGTATATTCTGGCCGCTCGCGAAACGCGCCAGGGTGATCATGCTTTGGCACGCGATAGGCATTAAGCGTGCCGGCCTTACCGATCACAAGGCGACTGCGGTCGGCTGCCGCGAGCGGCTGCGTGAGACGCGTTTCTACTCCATGTGCATCGCCAGCTCCGACATCGATCGCTACAACACCGCCGCGTTTCAGGGCGTGGATGTTCGCCGTGTTTCCGTCACCGGCCTGCCGCGCGCCGATGTTTACCTTCACAGCCGTGAGAGCGAGATTACGCACGCGGATCGCTTTAAGGTGCTCTATGCACCTACGTTTCGGGACTACGACCTCGACAGGCCGCTATTCTTCCCGTTCGGCGACCTGGATGACGCCGCACTGCGCGGTTTCTTCGCTGAGCAGCCGGATATGGAAATCCACCTGAGGCCTCACCCTAACGACACGGATTCCAACATCCAGGCGGAGCAGCTCGCGGCCGGATTTCCCGATAACATTAAGCTGCTTACGGAAAAAATAGTGGGCGATGTCGATTCGGTACTCCACCAGTACGAAGCCATCGTCACCGATTACTCGTCGATCTATATGGAACCGTTGCTGGCTGACGTACCCCCGATTTTCGTCAACTTCGATCTGCGGGAGTATTTGAGCACTCGGGGCATGGCCTACGACTATGATCTCGTGACACCCGGCCCCAAGGTCGGCTCGACGACAGAGATGCTGAAAGCGTTAAGCGACGCCCGACGGGGCGCACCCGGCTGGGCTGAGCACCGTGAGCAGGTGAGAAAGATGTTTTTCACCCACCGAGACGCCAACGCCTGCTCACGGGTATTCGACGCTATGAAAGCCCTATGAAGGGGCCCGGGCTCGGTTTGAAGAAGCTTACCGGCAATATTGCCGCGACTTTGGCGCGGCAATTGGGCGCCGGGGTGCTTCAGTTGCTGACTCTGGCGTTGATCGCCCGGGTGTTCGGCCCGCAAGGCAACGGTGCCTACGCAGTCGCCCTGTTACTGCCCACCACCTTGGCATCGCTGTTGAACCTGGGTATCGGCTCGGCGAACATCTACTATCTCGGCGCCGCGCGCGTTGGGGCCGCGGCGGCGCTACGAACCACGTTCAAGCTGTACGCTGTCATCGCGCTGCTCGGCCTCGCAGTGGGAGCCACGGTGGTGCTGCATTTCGCCGAACGGTGGTTCCAGGGCGTACCCGAGGAGCTGTTATGGGTCGCGTTGGCGGTATTTCCGATCTCCCTCTTGCTGGCGTTGATTTCCAGCGTTTTTCAGGGTCTTCAGCAGTTCAAACGATTTAATTTGATTCTGCTGTTGCAGCCGTCACTGACCCTGATTTTCGTGATACTGCTCCTTCTCGGGGGCGTGGATGCCATTGAGTGGATGCTGGCCGCCTATCTCGCCGCTGCCCTGGTGACACTTATCGTGGCCCTCTTTACCGTCAGAGGTTATTGGGTCAAAGGTGAGGGGCCCGCGTTTCCGCACTATGGGCGGGCCCTGTTGGCCTACGGTTACAAAGCCCACCTCAGCAACATACTGGCGTTCGTCAACTATCGCGCGGATATCTTTCTGGTGAACTTTTTCACCGGTCCGGCGGCCGCCGGGGTATATGTCATTGCCGTCCAACTCTCCGAGCGTCTGTGGCTGCTCTCCCGGGCGGCGAGCACGGTACTTCTCCCACGTCTGTCCCAGCTCTCCAGCGATGAAGCCAAGCGCAAGCGACTCACTCCCATCGTCACCCGATGGGTGCTGTGGATTACCCTGGCAGCGTCCTTGTTGACGGCACTCGTCGGTTACCCGTTTATTTTGCTGATCTTCGGCACGGAGTTCGTTGCAGCCTACTGGCCCCTGGTGCTGTTGCTGCCCGGCATTGTGTTGGGGTCCGCTTCCCGCGTTCTTGCCAACGACATCGCCGCCCGCGGGCGACCCGAGCTGAACATGTACACCTCAATATTGGTGGTGCTTATTAATGTGGCCGGCAACGTGGCACTGATCCCGGGCCACGGGATCCATGGGGCGGCCGTCGCCACGTCTTTGGCTTATGGCATCAATTTTGCTTTGCGTCTGGCGATGCACCGTTATTTTACCGGTACGCCGATATGGCGAAACATCCTGATAGGCCGGTCTGACCTGGCGATATTAAATTCGCTGCGGAAAAAGGGTGGTAAACAGTAATTCCGATTTGTGATGTTGATCACATAATCTATTTGCACTAGGATCACAAATCTATATTCCGGGGGGAATGTAAAAGATCGCAACAAAAGACAACCTGAGCACTACGGCAAGGCGGACTCCGCCCGGCTAACGTAGGCTCCGTCACGCGAACGTCACCTCCCCGCGCGAAGCTACATCAATACGGACACTCGGCCTCAAAAGGGCCGGGCCGGGCACAACGCCCCGAAAAGGAAAACGGCATGAGCGATTCAGGCTGGTACGTGGTGCAGTGCCGCGCCAACCAGAACTACAGGGCCCAGGAAAACCTCGAAAATCAGGGCTTTACCTGCTTTCAGCCCCAGCTTTGCCTGGAAAAAGTACGCGCTGGCCGGCGCGTGCAGCGCCAGGAACCCCTGTTCCCAGGCTATCTCTTTATTCAACTGTCCGAACAGGACAGCGGCTGGCACACCATCCGCTCCACCCGGGGCGTGACCAAACTGGTGGCCTTCGGCGACCGCCCGGCGGCGGTGCCCCCCTCCGTGATCGATGCCCTCAAGCTGCAAACCCAGGCTAGCGCCAACGACGACCGCCCGGCACTGCGCCCGGGCGACCGCCTGCGCATCGAACACGGCCCCTTCGCGGACATGGAAGCGGTGTTCCACCGCTTCGACGGCCAGGAGCGCGCCATCGTGCTG
>JBFJUC010000131.1:0-7213 GCA_041624875.1 Alcanivorax sp. | reverse complement strand
CGGTGAATATCCGCAACGCGGACATTCAGGCGTTCATCAACCAGGTCGCGGAAATGACCGGGAAGAACTTTGTCGTTGACCCGCGGGTGCGTGCCCGTGATGTGACTGTCATTTCCAATCAGCCACTGACTTCCGAGGAAGTCTATGAGCTGTTCCTGTCGGTGCTCCAGGTGCACGGTTACGCCGCGGTTCCGTCCGGTGGGGTGATCAAGATCGTCACCAACACCACCGCCAAGCAGAGCAACCTTCCGCTGACTCCCAATGCGGGCAGCGTGGACGGCGAAGAGCTGATCACCCAGGTGATCGCGGTGGACAACTCTCCGGTGGAGGAGCTGGTGCCGGTGCTGCGCCCGCTGGTGCCGCAGTACGGCCATCTGGCGGCGGTGGGTTCCGCCAACGCGCTGATCATTAGCGACCATGCCGACAACATTCAGCGTATGCGCGCCATTATCAACAGCCTCGACAACGCGGAAAGCGACGAGGTGGAGATCGTTCAGCTCGAGCACGCGTTCGCTGGCAACATGGTGTCCCTGCTTGAGGAACTGACCACCTCCGATCCGGCCGCCAACACCCGCCGCCGTGGCGCCCAGGGAGGCGCCACCATGGTGGCCGATGAGCGTACCAATCGGTTGATCATCAAAGGCGACCGAGGCACCCGTGCCCGCCTGATGCCGTTGATCCGGCAACTGGACACCCCGTCAAGCGCTGCCGGGGGCGTACAGGTGGTTCGGCTCAGTCATGGTGATTCGGAAAAAATGGCAGAGTTGCTGAAGAATTTTGCCGCCGGGGCTTCGGCGGTCCGCCAGGGTGGCGATGAAAATGGCGCCGCCGCCGCGCGCACCTCGCAGGGCGAAGGCCGGGTATCGATTCAGTCGGACGAGTCCCTTAACGCCCTGGTGATCCGCGCCGAGCCGGAAATGATGAAAGAGCTGCAATCGGTGATCAGCCAGCTGGACGTGCGGCGCGCGCAGATCCTGATCGAAGCGGCCATTGTTGAAGTGACCGGCGACAAAGCCAACAGCCTGGGCTTCCAGTACCTGGCCGGCGATCTGGAAAACGGGGTTGGCGCGGTGAACTTCGGGGGCTCCGGCATCAGTGTGCAGTCGCTGCTACAGGCGGTAATCACCGAGGACCCGTCCAATATCACCCTGGGTGACGGTATTGCCGCCGGCTTCGGTGAAACCGATGCCGACGGCGATCTGGAATGGGGCGCACTGGTGCAGGCGCTGGCCTCCACCACTAACACCAACCTGCTTTCCACCCCCAGCATTCTCACCCTGGACAACCAGGAAGCCTCGATCATCGTTGGTGAGAACGTGCCGTTCGTGACCGGGCAGGCGTCCAGCACCGGGTCCGGCGTGTCCAACCCGTTCACCACCATTCAGCGCGAGGACGTGGGCCTGACCTTGAAGGTCACGCCGCATGTGGCCGGGTTGAACACCATTCGCCTCGAGCTCGAGCAGGAAACCTCGGCGGTGAAGGACTCCGTGGGCGAGGCGGTGGACATCGTCACCACCAAGCGCCAGCTCAACACCACGGTGCTGGCGGACGACGGCGAGACCATCGCCCTGGGTGGTCTGATTTCCGATGACGTTCAGGAAACCGTGCGCAAGGTGCCGCTGCTTGGCGACATCCCACTGCTCGGCTTCCTGTTCCGCTCCACCTCCGAGAGTCATGTCAAACGCAACCTGATGGTGTTTATTAAACCCACGGTGCTGGCCAACAACGACCGGTTGGTGGACATGACCCGCGAAAAATACATGGGCGTCACCGCCATGCAGTTCCGGGTTAATGATGACGGTGAATTGGTTCGTGAGGTTCAGTTCCCGTTGCCGGTCAAGCTGGAAAATCTGTTCCAGGGACGCTCACCGGTGTCCGATGAGTACGAGCGGGCCTATAAAGACCAGCAACAAAAACGGGAAGAGGATTCCGTTACTCCGCCCACTTCCGGGCCGGTCACCGATACCGAAGGCGTGGTGCCCGGACAGGAAGAAGCGCCCGCCGCTCGGGATCAAAAGGCGGACGACGCGGAAGACAACGCCCGCGAGCCTTCCGCTACCCGGGCGTCGCCACCGGCTGACGAATCGACCGTGGCGACCTCGCAGGCCAACACGGGGTCGTCCTCCAACAACCAGTGCCGGCCACCCTGGTGCTAGCCGGCGACCGCTAGGGGGTGTTCAGTGACTCGAGGTTTCTGATCACCCGTTCACTGCGTTCCAATTTCTTCCGTAACTCCACGTTTTCCGGGTCCAACGGCGCCACCTGCTGCCACAGCTGGTGGGCGGCCCGGTATTCACCCTTGGCATACAGCGCTTCCCCCTGGGCCATGGTCCGGGCGAGGCGGTCCCGCGACCAACGCTTCACTTGCTCACGCATGGTATCCAGGTAGGTGCCATCGTGCTGCGCCAGATAGGTGCGCGCGGCCAGCAAGTCTTGCAGCCGGCCGGTTTGCTGATACCGTGAAACCAGCGTTTCCGCATGCTGGTAGCGGGTTTCCTGGCGGGCGTCCCGGGCCCGGTCCCGGGCGCTGTCGAGGGTCTTGCGGGCGCGCTTCAAGGAGGCCGGCTGGCTGCGGTCGGGGGTCAGGCGTTGCGCCATTTCCAGCGACACCAGTGCCTGACGCCACAGCGCCTGGTCGGCGTAGACGTCACCCAGTTCGGTTAGGCCGTCGCTCACCTGTTGGCGCAGCCGTGCGCGCTGGTCCAGGATTCTCATTGCCCGGCGGTCGTCGTGGTGGGCCAGGTCCTGGTCCAACTGACCGGTTTCCAGCAGCGCCTTCGCCTGCGCCAGATACCATTGGTTCAGCCGCGCGCGCAGCGTCCGCGCTTCACGCTCCTGCAATTGCTCAAGCAGGGCATCCACCGGCTCCGGTTCCGCGACGCGTTCGCCGGTGTCTTCCAGCAGTTGATAGGCCTGGCTCCAGTCTTCCCGGGCCGACAGTTCACGGGCCATGGCCAGTTTTTGCTGGCGATACTCCCGACTGGCTTGCAGAACCCCCTGGCGTTGCTCGGTGAGAAGACCGTATTGCGGGTGGGTCTCGTCGGTACGCTCGATAATCGCCAGGGCGTCCCGGTAGCGGTGCGCCTGCAGGGCGTCACCGACCTGGTTGGCGGGGTCCGAAAACGGCAACAACGAGGCGCACCCGGGCAGTATCAATACCGCGCCCAGGCCCAGTGTCGCCCGCCAAGTGCTCCGTTTAGGAGGATTCACGGTTGGCCTCCGCACTGATCTCGGCAAGAAATTGGGCGATGCGTTGTTCCATCAGCGTTTCGGACAGAGCGTGTACGCCGTCCACCCGGAAGGTGCCCACCGGTTCCTGGCGTCCGCGCACCCGCATGGCACCGTACTCGGTGGCGCGCACCCTGGAGCCGATATTGGGGTCGGCCATCATTGCGGAAGCGGCGATAATCTCTCCGGCACCGGCCATGTTGGACAGCCGGGAGGCCAGGTTCACCGTGTCGCCCACCACCGTGTATTGCATACGCTCCCGTGACCCCAGGTTGCCGGCCAGCATGGCCCCGGAGTTCATACCGATGCGGAACTCCACGGTGGTCAGTCCGCGTGCGTCGCGGTATTCGTTGAGACGGGTTACCAGACGCTGAATCATCACCGCGCAGCACAGGCCGTGGAAAAGGTGTTCGGAATCCTCTTCGGGCACCCCGAACACAATCATCGCGCAATCGCCCATATACTTGTCGATGGTGCCCCGGTAAAAATCGCAAGCCGCGCTGATGGCGTCGAAGTAGACGTTGAGCATATCCGCCACCGCCTCCGGCGCCAGGCTTTCGGACAAGCGGGTAAAGCCGACGATGTCGGCGAACACCACCGTGGCGGTGACGTCGCGCCCGCCCAGAGTGACCTGGTCCAGGTTGGCCATCATCTTGCGCGCCACCGAGGGGCTGACGAAGCGCTGCAGCACGCGTTCCACCTGGTCTTTCTCCAGCATGCCGTGGGCCATGCCGTTGTAGGCCTCAATCAGATGGCCGATCTCGTCGTTGCGGCGTTCCTGGATCCGGTATTGCAGGTCGCCCTTGCGCATGGCGCTGGTGGCGGCGAGCAGATTGTGGATCGGCTGGGCCAGCCGCCGGCTGATCAGAAAAGAGGCGATAATCGCGAGCACGCCCATCGCCAGGGTCGCGGTGATCAGGGTATTGCGGACCTCGCGCCGGGCCAGGGTGATGGAGCGGTCCGATAGCGTCACCGCCACCGACCCGGCCAGGTTGTCGTTAACACGCACCGGTGCGAAATAGGTGCTCATGGCCTCTTCCTCAAGCCCGCCCCAGCGCCGCACTTCCGCGGCAGAAGGGGCGCTGGCCGGAGGCTGTACCCCGGCCTGATCAATCGCCTGGCCCTCCCGGTTGAACAGCGCGGCGCCGGCGATGCTGTCGCTGCGCACCAGATTATTGATGTGCACCTTGAGCAGGAAGCGGTCTTCGGCGAGCAGCGGTTCGCGGGCGGTGTGCGCCAACTGAGTGGCGATGGCGTTGCCGAAGCTGTCCGCCTGGTCGCGCATACGCTGCAGTTGATTGTTGAGCAGAATGAACGCCAGCAATGTCATACCTACCAGGATCAGCGCGGAGATCGACAGGCCCATCTTCCAGGCCACCGGAAAATATTCCGGAATATAGGGCTGGATCAAGGCGTCAAAGCGCGCTTTCCAAGAGGTTTTGGGTTGGTCGGGACGTGATGCGGGCATGGGAGCTTTGGGCTCTTGTCAGCGACAGTATCCAGTGTCACATTGCCAGACTGGCTCGAGGGAAACCAGACGTTTACACCATCATCTGCGAAGACTGAACTGAACATGGCATTTATTCGCGAACGGCGCCTGGCCGCCAATGGAATGGACTTTTTCATCGCCGAAGCCGGTGAACCCGGGGCGCCACTGGTGCTTTGCCTGCACGGCTTTCCGGAATGCTGGGCGTCCTGGCGTTATCAATTGCCGGCGCTGGCCCAATCCGGTTACCACGCGGTGGCCCCGGATCTGCGCGGCTACGGTGAAACCGGGGGCCCCGACGAGGTGGACGCCTACCGGCAAAGCCGGCTGGTCGCTGATGTGGTGGCGTTGCTCGAGGCTCTGGGCGCCGACCAGGCGGTGCTGATCGGTCATGACTGGGGTTGCGCTCTGGCCTGGCAGGTGGCCCGTCGCCATCCGGGCCGTGTCGCGGCCGTGGTCGGGCTCTCGGTGCCCTACGGTGGCCCGTCGCCGAAGCCGCCAACCCAGGCGATGCGCGATCTGTTTCGCGATCACTTCTTCTACATGCTGTACTTCCAGCGCCCACAGGCCCCGGAGCAGGAGCTGGAGGCCGATGTGGAGGACAGCCTGCGGCGCATGTTCCACAGCCTTTCCGCGGAGGGTATCGAGGAGTTCTCCGTGGCGCCGGACAGCACCGGGGTGTTGCAGGCCATGCAACCGCCGCCGGCGCCGCCGCGCTGGATGCGCGACGAGGATCTGGCCTACTACGTGGCGCGCTTTGAAAAGACCGGCTTCACTGGGGCTTTGAACTGGTACCGGGCCATGGACGTCTCCTGGGAGGAAAGCCGTAACGACGACAACTGGACCATCACGGCGCCGGTCTTGTTTCTCGGCGGCATGCAGGACCCGGTGCTGATTTTCGGGCAAAAAGCGCTGACGCGCATGCCCGACTACGTGCCGGACCTGCGCACCGTGGTGCTGGATCAGTGCGGCCACTGGATCCAGATGGAGCAGGCCTCCGAGGTGAACCGGGAAATACTCGGTTTTCTGGAAGAGGTCTCGCCTACACGCTGATCGGCACGTCGTGATCGTCACGGTCGGTAAGAATCTCGAAGGCGGCGCCATGCTCGCTGCGCAACACTTCTTCGTGGCCCGACCGGATCAGCGATACCCGGGCCCGCGCCAGCTTACTGTTGAGACAGGTTTTGTTGCCGCCCGGCGGGTTGTAGTAGGTGAGGGCGGTGAACGCCTCGCGTGGCGCCTCAATGTCCACCCGCAGCTGATTGTCTCCGGCACGGCACTCAAGCCGCCACTGGAAGAACCGGTAGCGGCCCTGTGAGCGCAGCGCCTGGCTGATCCGGTTAAAGGCGTAGCTTTGCCCGTCCAGCCGCAGCACCGCCAGGCTCAACCAGGGCGTGGGCACGGGGCCAAACCAGACCCGGGCGGTGGCGCATTCAAGAAAGGCGTCCGGGCGCCCGTCGAAAGCGGCCACCTGGCCCCAGGCGTATTGGTCGGTGTGGCGCGTTCCCCAATTATGATTTTCGCTGCCGGGCCAGTGCTCCACGGGCACGGCCTCGCCGTCCACTCGCACGACGCCGGAGACGCGCACCGCCGGCCGGCTGACCAGAGACTTTGCCTTGGGAAAGCCGGCCCGGTAGCGGTCCTCCGGCAACAACAGCAGTGGCTCCTGGCCGCCTTGGTAGCGCAGGTCCCACTCAACGCGGTGACCGTTTAGCGCCGCGCCGCCATGAAGCTTGCCCGGTTCCAGCCGGTTGCCGCCTATCTCCACCGTCAGACGGTCGGAGGCCACCAGGCACTGCGCCAAAGGAAACTCCTCCTTGACCGCTACTTGGCGTTCGCCATCGAACCAGACCGCCCAGATTTCACCGAGGCGCCGCCCGCCGTCGGCGGCGATGAACTGGGTATAACGTATCCACAGGGCGCGCCGGCGATAGGGGTCATTGGCGCGCACGAACCAGGACTCGTAATGCCCACCCTGGCCCGAGTACTGGTTGCCGTGGAACGGGATCATGATGCCGCCTCCTGGTAGGCATGGCGCTCATCCACCAGCCGCAGGGCTTTGAAGGGAAACGCCAGCATGCTGTCCCGGTAGGCCACCCGGGCTTTGCCCACGGGCTGGTCGGACTGGTAGACGGTGAGTGGGCAGGTGATCAGGGATTGTATCCAGCCGCCCTGGCCGTACCGCTTCTGGCCCTCCGCGTAGAGTTCCCCGAGTTCCGGATGGCGAAAGCGCAACCAGTAATGCGGTCCACTTAAGCGGATCACGAGTTCGCCTTCGCAGGCGCACTGGTGATCGCCGAGGCGGGCGGTGCCGCGAAAATAGCGCGGCGCATTAAGGCTGAATATGCGGGTAGTGAAGGCGCGAATGGTAAAGGCGAAGGGCCGCTCGGCGCCGTCGCTGTCCAGAGCCAGCCAGCCGCTCATGGATTCCTTGAGGAGTAGTCCCAGTGTCATGCTTAGTGCTCCTGTAGATGGTCGGCCCGCCGGGGCGCGGCCCGG
>JBFJUC010000130.1:0-7270 GCA_041624875.1 Alcanivorax sp. | reverse complement strand
TGCTGCTTGTGGAGCATGCTGAGCAGCACGATGGCGCGCTCCTGGCCGTCGAAGCGGTGGAACACCGCTTCCATGTCCGCGAAGGGGCCGTGTTCGATGCGCAGGCGGTCGCCCGGGCGCAGCGCGGGACGGTCGTCATTGGCGCTGGTCTGGGTTTGCAGCTTGAGGGCATCGATCACGGAGGGCGGCACCGCCGCCGGGCGGTCGCCGAAGGCCACCAGTTTGGTCACGCCCCGGGTGGAGCGGATGGTGTGCCAGCCACTGCCCTGCTCGGACAGTTGAATAAAGAGGTAGCCGGGGAACAGGGGCTCCTGGCGCTGAACGCGCCGGCCGGCGCGCACTTTTTCCAGGCAGAGCTGGGGCTGAAAGCAGGTAAACCCCTGATTTTCCAGGTTTTCCTGGGCCCTGTAGTTCTGGTTGGCGCGGCACTGAACCACGTACCAGCCTGAATCGCTCATGCCGTTATCCTTTTCGGGGCTCTGCCCGTGCCCGGCCCTTTTCGGGCCGAGTGTCCGTATTCGAGTAGCTTCGCGCGGGGAGGTGACGTTCGCGTGACGGAGCCTACGTTAGCCGGGCGGAGTCCGCCTTGCCGTAGTGCTCAGGTTGTCTTTTGTTGCGATTTTTTACATTCCCCCCGGAATATCGATTTGTGATGCTAGTGCAAATAGTTTGTGTGATCAACATCACATTATTGCTTTGTAAGCATCTTTATTTATCATCATTTCGCCCTACCCACTTTCCCCTTACAAGACGAATGCCGTTCATTACAGTGCCAGCGTAATAGACTAAAAAGCAAAGCAGGAGCAGCGCCCAGAGCCAATGCACGCCAACACCGATTGTGTTGCCAAGCAAAGGGGTCAGTGCCGCCAGCAAAACGATAATCGCGGTGAAACAATATTGTTCCCGACGCGGAAAGCTTTCCCAAACACGAGCGGAGAATTCACTTCTTAGCAAGAAGAACAGCCAGAATGCCAATACCGTGGCCACGGCGGCGCCGGCGGCGGCGAAACGCGGAATTAACAGGAAGTTCAGGCCGGCGTTAGCCAAAAATGCGATGCCGGCCACCGCCACTGAATAGCCGGTTTTACGTGCCAGATTAATACCCACTGCGGTGGTTTCCGAGAGGGTGAACAGCATAGGGTATGCCAGGCACGGCACCAGAAGGTATTTGACACTCTCGTACTGAATCGGCAACAGAATATCTATCATCCAGGAGAACGCCCCCACCAGAGAAAACAGAATCACGATGCAAACCAGCATGTAATGGTTCATGGCACGGATCTTCTTACTGCTGCTTCCCTCGCTTTCCCACTTGTAGACCTGCGGCGCCCAGAGAGTCTGGAACAGGGTTTTGAGAACCAGTGCAGCAGCGGCGATATTGGCCGCCACCGAGTATTTGCCCAGCTCTTCGAAGGTGGAGAGTGAGCGCAAAAGAATACGGTCGGTGGCCGTGAGGCCCCAGAACGCCAAACCGGCGAAGATCAGCGGGAAGCCATAGGCGATCATCTGGCGCTGCTTTTCCCGGTCCACACGTTCGTGCAGAGCCGACCACCACACCCGCCGCAACGCCCAGGCGTAACCACACGCCACCAGAATCAGCCCCAGAGCATGGGCGAACAGCAGGTGCCAAGTGTTCGTGCCTGTGCCGCAGAGGGCAAACAGCCCCACGATCAGCAGAAAAAACAGCTTGGGAAGCACCTGCCCCATGGAAAATGCCACGCCCCGCTCTTCCATTCGCAATATCAGAGACAAAAACCGCACGGTAAACGCGGCCAGCACGCAGACGGCCACCATGACGCTTATGGTCCAGCTCTTCAGTTCGAACAATAAATCGGAGAGCAGAGTGGGTCGGAGGAAAAATGGCGCCAAAGCCAGCAGTAAAACGGCCAGACCGGGCAGCACCGCCGCCTTGAACAAAGCGGGATGGCTATCGCTGGTGTGGTATTCGCGGATATAGGCCTGATCGAGGCCCAAGCCGAATAATAGCGCCGTGAAATTGATCGCCACCTGCAGCATGGCCAGCCTGCCCACATCCTCCGGCGGGTAGAACCAGGTGACCAAGGGCAGGGTAATAAAGCCGAAAAGCGCGGCGCCCAGGGGGCCCAGGGCAAAACTGGCGATCTTGCCGAAGTTCACTGGTAAAACTCTTCAATGCAGGCGGTAACCCGGGCCGCGTCGTCGCGGCACAGACCATACCAGAGCGGCAACCGCACCAGGCTATCGCTGCAGGCCGTAGTGTGGCGGTCCTCGCCATGGAAGCGGCCGAAGCGGCCCCCCGCCGCCGCGCTGTGCAGGGGAACATAATGGAACACGGCCATAATGTCGTGCTGTTTGAGGTGCTCCAGCAAAGCGCCCCGCTCCTCCAGACCGGCGGTTTTTATGTAAAACATATGGGCGTTGTGGCCGCATTCATCAGGCACCTCGGGCAGCAGCAGACGTCCGGCTTTTTGAAGCGGCTCCAGGCCGGTCCGGTAGTCATGCCACAGCGTGAGACGGGCCTTGTTGATGGGCTCCGCTTGCTGCAACTGTCCCCACAGGTAAGCGGCCTGTAGATCGGACATCAGGTAACTGCTGCCCATATCCACCCAGCTGTACTTATCCACCATGCCACGGAAAAACTGGCTGCGATTGGTGCCCTTTTCGCGGAGAATTTCCGCTCTGGCGGCAAACTCCTGCTTATTGACGATCAGCAGCCCGCCTTCGCCACCGCTGGTGTAGTTCTTGGTGTCGTGAAAGCTGTACGCCGCCAGGTGGCCAATAGTGCCGAGAGGGCGCCCTTTATAGGTCCCCATCATGCCCTGGGCGGCATCCTCGATGACGTAAAGACCGTGACGTTCGGCTACCGCCATGATGGTGTCCATCTCACAGGCTACGCCGGCGTAATGCACCGGCACGATCGCCTTGGTCTTTTCGGTAATAGCCTGCTCCAGGAGGCTTTCATCCAAATTCAGGGTATCGGGACGGATGTCCACAAACACGATCCGGGCGCCGCGTAGTACGAACGCATTGGCGGTGCTCACGAAGGTGTAGCTGGGCATGATGATCTCATCGCCAGGCTGGGTGTCGATGAGTATCGCGGCCAGCTCCAGCGCGTGGGTGCAGGACGGCGTCAGCAGCGCGCGGGCGCACCCCAGGTTCTGCTCGAACCATTCATGACACTTACGCGTGTAAGGGCCATCGCCGGACATCTTGCCGCTGCGCATGGCCTCGAGCACGTATCGCTCTTCGTTGCCGGTGTAGGGCGGCTTATTAAACGGGATGCTCATGAGAAACGGGACCTGAAGGGGATGGATAGGTCTTTGCGGCCATCAGCAAAGGCGTACTCAGTGATTTTCAGCAAACCCTGCCCACAAATCACCACCGGACAGCCTGTCTCGAAGAAGATGACTTTCCCCAGATGCCTACGGCGCATCTCCACCTTTACGTCCGGCAACACTTCCACATTATGAACCAGCAGCGTCTCGCCGTTGAGTCGGCAGCGTGCTCCCGCATAGGGAAACCCGACCGCGTCACAAAAACGCTTCAAGGTTTCCGCAGACTCTTCCCAAGGGAGGTAGTAATCCTGTTCATCCCGCCAGGGGCTGAAAGACGCCTGATCGTGATCCTGCTCAATGGCGGGTAGCGGCTCACCGGCGGCGAGAGCGGCATGCACGCGCTCTACCAAGGCCGCATAAGCTATCGATACATGGTCTATGGCTTCTTTGATTTTGATCGGATAATGGACCGGGACGGCCTGCTGGAAAATGATCGGACCGGCATCGTAGTGCTCCGAGGCATGCAAGGCGGTAACACCCACCTCAGGCTCTCCGTTGATCAGTGCATTCACCAGTGGCGCGAAACCGCGATATTTGGGAAGCAAGGAGTCGTGAAAGACTATCAGATTATGCTTCTCCAGCATCCAGCGCCAGCCGATCGCGAATCGAATCGCGTCGTCATCCAGAGCCGGGGCCTCGCCTTTGTTGTAAAAAGGCACATGGTGGGTTTCACACAGAATCCGAAGTTCGGTATAGAAATCCGCTTCCACGCCGGGATCGCGAGCGGCCACCACCGCGGCCACCGACGACGGACCATGGCGCTCCAGAAACGAACAGATGCTGTGGTAAGCCTTAGCGCCCAGGCCGAAAAATACAATTTCCATTTCAGCTCTCAAGAATTGCCGCCCACTGGGCCGTAAGCACACTCGTGGAAAACTGCTCTTGGATGATCCTCTGATTGCGTTGTAACTGCTCTTGCGACGCCAAGCGAAGATCCAACGTGTTCACACTGAACACCGTTATACCGAGGCTACGCAGGTACTCAGTGGACGATATGTCGTCCTTCATATAAACAGTCTTGCCCATGCCCAGCAATGTGATGATATTACCCATGGCCTGTTGGCGATCATGGGCGAACACCGCGACGTCCACTTCCGCCAGAAGTTGAAGGTAGTCTTCATAAGCAAGGAAGGTTTTCAGTGATTCTACCTTACCGGGAAGCAGCATTTCCGCGCGTTGCTCCACTTGGCGTGAATAACCCGTGTCACCATAGGACAGCGGGACAACGACACGCCATCCCTCCAGGTTTCGACCCGCTAGCAGATCGAAGACCTGAAAATGGTTATTGCCAGGATCCGCCGAGTTACCCACCTGCAGGGTCCGAACGTTGCTCGCGCGTGGCCTATCCGGTGGTGCCGAAAAGACGTTGCTGGGGTACATGATGCATTCCAGATGCTGTCCCCTGGCTGCGTACCATTGTCGGGCCAGGGCCACATCACCAGGTACGTAGGTAAGCAAATAGCCCATACGCTTGATCACTATACGCCGCAGGCATTCGTTGGCGCGGAACTTCCAGCCGGAATGGCGCTGATGGTACAGATAGAGGTCGAAGCCCCAGATCACCCAATAGCATTTCTTCAACAACCAGGGGTTAAGCGCGAGGAACAGGACCACGTGTATATCCAGCAGGTTGTGCAGGATGATCCGCCGCGCGCGGTACATTTTCCAGAAAAGTTTCAGGTAGCCCAGTCGGCTTGTTTGCAGATGGCTGTCCGGACCGTCCTGGTAGGGAAAATCGCGCTGGTTGTCGACCACATGGAAGTGATTGTCGTGATCCGGCAGCCGTTCACGGCAAAACGTCATGAACGGCGGAATGAACTTATCCAGCCGGAAAACGTGCAGATTCATGGCTTCAGGCTGGCCACATGGCGTAGGTATTCGCCGTAACCGTTTTTCTTCAGGCTTTCGGCGGCGTCGAGCAGTTGCTCACGGGACAACCAGCCGTTGAGATAGGCGATTTCCTCCAGACAGGCGATTTTCAGCCCCTGGCGGTGTTCGATGGTCTGCACGAACATGCCCGCTTCGAGAAGGCTTTCATGGGTACCGGTATCCAGCCAGGCGAACCCCCGGCCCAACAGCTCCACGTTTAGATCGCCACGTTCCAGGTAGGCCTGGTTAATACTGGTGATTTCCAGTTCACCACGGTGCGAGGGCCGCACCTGCTTGGCGATTTCAATGACATCGTTGTCATAGAAGTACAGGCCGGTCACCGCGTACTGGGAGCGTGGCTTCTCCGGCTTCTCTTCAATGGAGACGGCACGCTGATCGGCATCGAACTCCACCACGCCGAAGCGCTCCGGGTCCTTCACCTGGTAACCGAACACGGTGGCGCCGCTGGTCAGTTGCGCTGATTGACGCAATTTGGGGGTGAACCCCTGGCCATAGAAAATATTATCGCCGAGCACCAGGCATACCGTGTCGTCGCCTATAAACTGCTCACCGATGATAAAGGCCTGCGCCAGGCCGTCGGGGCTGGGCTGTTCCGCGTAGCTCAGTTCAATGCCGAAACGGCTGCCATCGCCTAGCATGCGCTGAAACCCCGGCAAATCCTCGGGCGTACTGATAATCAGCACCTCGTGGATACCCGCCAGCATCAACACCGACAGCGGGTAGTACACCATCGGCTTGTCATAAATGGGGAGCAGTTGCTTGGATACCCCCATGGTGATGGGGTAAAGGCGCGTGCCGCTACCGCCGGCGAGAATGATGCCTTTCATGATGCTGTCTCCTGGTTCAGCCCGAGCCGCTGACGCTGATAACTGCCGTCCTGGACCCGCGCGCACCATTCTTGATTGTCCAGATACCAGCGCACCGTTTTACGCAGCCCGGTGTCGAAGGTTTCCTCGGGCACCCAGCCCAGTTCACGCTGAATTTTTCCGGCGTCGATGGCGTACCGGAGATCATGCCCCGGCCGGTCCGCCACGAAAGTGATCAGGTCACGGTAGCGACCTTGATGACGCGGCGCCAGCTCGTCCAGCAGGCCGCAGAGCGCTTCCACTACTTCCAAGTTACGCATCTCGTTGTGGCCGCCGATGTTGTAGGTCTCACCGACGCGGCCTTTGCTGATCACCCGGTAAAGGGCGCGGGCGTGGTCTTCCACGTAGAGCCAGTCACGCACCTGATCGCCGCGCCCGTAGACCGGCAGCGGTTTGCCCTCTAGGGCGTTGAGGATCATCAGCGGGATAAGCTTCTCGGGAAAATGGTAGGGGCCATAGTTATTGGAGCAGTTGGTTAGCACCACCGGCAGACCGTAGGTGCGGTACCAGGCCCGTACCAGGTGGTCGGCGCCGGCCTTACTGGCAGAGTAAGGTGAACTGGGCGCGTAGGCCGTTTTCTCGGTGAACAACCCCTCCGGTCCGTCCAGATCCCCATACACTTCATCAGTGGACACATGGTGCAGACGAAACGCATTACGCCGCGACGGGGGCAGACCGCCCCAATAGCTCCGGCACACTTCCAACAGCGTGTAAGTACCTACGATGTTGGTCTCAATGAACGCCGCCGGGCCTTCAATGGACCGGTCCACATGGCTCTCAGCGGCCAGATGCATGACCGCGTCGGGCTGATGACGCTCGAACACCGCGGCCAGCGCTTCCCGGTCACAGATGTCCACTTGCTCGAATCGGTAGCGATCATCGGCGGCCATCTGGGCCAGGGATTCAAGGTTGCCGGCGTAAGTGAGCTTGTCCACATTGACCACACTTTCTTCGGTGTCGTCGATCAAAAAGCGTACTACCGCGGATCCAATAAAGCCCGCCCCGCCCGTCACGAGGATTTTCATAGCCATCCTTGATTCGCCTGTTCGCACCAACAGGGGTGCCCTGGGTAATCCCGTATTTTGGCATTGTTAGGCGCTTACGCCCAGTGCAGGCGAACCTCGGGGTGGGTCAGCAGGACCTTACACTTTCACCGCGGCCGACAGCGAAGTAGACGATACCCGCGCGGCGCGCCGCTTC
>JBFJUC010000129.1:0-7283 GCA_041624875.1 Alcanivorax sp. | reverse complement strand
GGGCAACGGTTCCTTGAGTCATGACGCTTCTCCTTGAGTTTCGTGGCTCGAAAGAATATGAGAATGATTATCATTAAGTAATCCGATACCGTCAAGCACCCTCGCGCGACGATCCAACAATTTTTAACAGCGGACGGCCCAAAGGCCCCGCTTCGGCGACCGGCGGCTATGGAGCTTGTCGTTCTAAGCGCCTAGACTGAACCCATGAATACAGCTATCGCCTCAAAAGCCATCGAAACGCCCCAGGAAAAACTGGCGGCGATCCTCGACAGCCATCAGCCGCGCAGTCTGCTCACGGTCAGCCTGAATCCGGTGCCGGTGGTCCAACACTGGTGCGACGATCACGATTGCGAGCTGATCAGCATCCAGGAGCTGGACCCGTTCCAACAACTGGAAGCCGTACGCCGGGTGGACATGGCCGTGGTCGCCGACCAGCTTGAATACATGAGCCACAAAGACGGCGAAGCCCTGCTCGGCCTGCTGCGCAACCTGCATACCGATTCCATGGTGGCGGTCTACCAGCCGCGCCTGGCGCCGGAAAAACTGCGCTGGCCGCACAACGGCTTTCTGGCCCTGGGCTGCCGCGAGGAAGGTCACTTCGCCCAGGACGGCCGCGAGCTGGATATCTACAGCTACGACTTGGACGACTATAATTTCCGCCGCCAATGGAATAACCCGCGCTTCTGGGCCAACCCGGAGCACTGGGGAAAATACTGGTGGTAAGCCGCTCTTGATCCTTCAACGCCTGAAAGAATCACTCTACTTCTGGCGCCGCCACTTGGCGGCGCTGTTTGTTATCAGCGCCCCTTTCGCGCTGATCGGCGAGGCGTTTCAATGGCTGGTGGGGCCGGTGATCGTCAACGACGCCAGCGGCCAGGTAGTGGGCTTCAACATGGCCAGCATGCTGTTCCTGATGCTGCTGCGGCCGCTGGCCGAGGGGGCGCTGATTTTTCAGCTGTCCGTCATTCAACGGGGTGACGGACAGGGTCCCTGGCACAGCATTCTGGCCGCTTTTCTGCGCTTCCCCTATTTGCTGGGCACCTATTTCCTGATGGCCCTGGCGGTGTCGGTGGGCTGGATGCTGCTGTTCTTCCCAGCGTTCTGGGTCTACGCCCGGCTCTGCTTCGCGCCGTTCCGGGTGATGCTGCGTGGCGATACGCCACTGAACGCCCTGCGCACCGCCTTTACCCGCAGCGGGCCTTGCCAGTGGCCGCTGCTGGCCGCGATCCTGCTCGCCGGCATGTTGGTGTTCGCCGTGGCCGGCTTCACCAACAGCCTGTTGGTGGGGGTGATCGGCGACCATCCGGCGGTGCTGCTGGTGGCCAGCCTGGTGGTGAGCCTGGCCGCCACCCTGGTCAACGTGGTGGCGTTCCGCTTCTGGACCCTGCACGACCAGGGCTGACCAACCGCCAGGCCCGAAACCCCTCGTCACTGCCCAACGCCCCGGCCGCCCGGCGCAACCGCTCACGGGTAATCGCCGCGATGGTCGGCCAGCGCGGCTCGCCGGTGGGCGCATCGCTCTGCACCAACACAAACCGACGCCCGCCGCCATCGGCCAGGTTTTCGGCGAGCACCGCATGGCCGGTGGTTCCGCTACCGGCGAAAAAATCCACCACCAGATCACCGGGCCCGGTGGCCAGTCGCAACAGGAAACGCAACAAGGCAACCGGTTTCGGATAGGTAAACGGCACCCGGGCGCCAAACAATGCCTGCAGATCCCGGGTGCCGCCACGGGCGGTACCGAAAGTGGCGCCGTCCAGCCAGGTGGTGGCGACCTCCCCATAGCGCTGCTTTTCGCCCAGGAACACCTTCAGCTGGGGCCGGGTACGGCCTCCGCGGCCGAACAGAATGCGGCCCTCGGCCTGCAACGCCGCGAAGCGTTCCGGCCCGGTGCGCCAGCAACGGCCGGGCGGCGGCAGAAACACCTGGCCGGTGACCGGGTTGGTGATCGGGTAGGTCAATGCCGGGCGCACGTTGGGAGCGTCGAAAGGGTCGGCCTTCCAGGGTCCGCGCGGGTCGTTGTCCGGGTTGTCGTAGCGCCCCGCCTGCACCGCCAGAGGGGAAGCGGCAAAGCCCGGCAAGGTGCGCCAGAGACGCTCATTGGCGGCGGTGAGCCGGCGGTGCGCCTGCCGCCGCCGCCGCGCGTAAGCGACCACATATTCGTGCTGCACGCAGAGGTCGGTGTCATTCTGGCGCGAGGTCCGCGACTGCCAGGCAAACATGGCGACGAAGTTGGCGGCGCCGAAGATCTCGTCGAGCACCAGCCGCAGCGTGTGCACCTCATTGTCGTCGATACTGACGAACAACACCCCATCCTCGCGCAGCAACTCCCGGGCCAGAACCAGGCGCGGATAGATCATGTTCAGCCAGGGGCCGTGCCGCCGCCCTTCGTCACCGCCGCCAGCGGCGGCGTCCGCACCGCGCCGGGCACGGAAATTATCCGCGTACAGGAAATCGCCGCCGGTGTTGTAGGGCGGGTCAATGTAGATCATTTTGACTCGCTTAAAATAGCGTTTTCGCAAACGCTTGAGCACCGGCAGGTTGTCGCCTTCAATCACGCCGTGGGGCATCCTGGGCGCCGTCAGGTGGGCTTCCGGAAAAGGCTTGAGCACCGCGGACGGAGGGCTTTCCAGCGCCGCCAGCATCGCCGCTTTGCCCGGCCAGGTGAGCGCATAGGCCTCTTCGGCCTCGCCTGGTCGGCGATCACTCTGCTCCGGGGTCCACAATGCCGGCGTTGCCATGGCATCCAGCCGTTGTTGCTTGTCCATTCCCTATTCATGCCCTTGCAGAACCCCTCTACGCAAAGTATAAACATAGCAATTAGCGCATAAGCAATGACGATGTATTGCTTATGCGCAAACCGCAAAACATAAAACCCGAAAGCGCAGAGGGAATTGCAATGATGGATGTTGGAAGCATTCTTAGAGAGCAGCGCCGGAACCGGAACGAGACGCTTCAAGTGGTGGCGGCCCGTGCTCACACCGACGCCGGGAACCTGTCCCGTATCGAGCGCAATAAGCAGCAACTGACCGTGGTGCAACTGGTGCGACTTTGCGACGCCCTGGGTCTGCCGCTGGAGGAATTCGCCCGGCGGCTGGATGCGGTGCGTATCAAACCGCGCCGGATTCGCGACCCCGGCGGCGGCACATTCGACGCCGCCCGGCGGCGCCTGGCCCTGGGCCTGCCAGTGCTGACCGGTGGCCGCCGGCAAGCCTGACGCCGGCGGCCCGCCAACACCGTTTTACTGAAGCACCATCAGGCGTAAGACTTGCGCCGATTCAACACCAACGCCCCGCTATTTGCTAATACGCAATGACGGTAATTTGCGCTATTGCAATTAACACATTGAGGAGGCAAGAGCGCATTCCGAATACTGGGCGTCATGGATATCGGTGGCATTCTCAAAGCAAGGCGCGTGCGCAGGAACGAAACCCTCGAGGACGTGGCGTTTCGGGCGGGCACCGATGCGGGCAATTTGTCGCGCATCGAACGCAACCGTCAGGATGTGTCCGTGCAGCGGCTCGGACGCCTGTGCGATGCCCTTGAGATGTCACTCACCGAGCTGTTCGAGGAACTGGAAGGCAAAGCCAAAACACCGCATCTGCGCGACCCGGCCAGCGCTTTCGATAAGGACACCCGTCAACTGATCGACCTGTCCGACAAGCTCAACAGCAACGGCCGCCGCCTGCTGGTGGATGTGGCCGCCCGATTCGCCGACACCAAAGGGTTGTCCTGATCCCCGCCCCGCCTCAGGCGCGATCGTAGACGATAAACGAGTAATCGTAGGGGTTGGGGCCTTCCGCGGCGTGATCCTCCCGCGCCACCTCCTGCCATTCCCCGGGGTCGTAATCCGGGAACCGGGTGTCCCCTTCCACGTCCGCGTGCACCTGGGTGAGATAAAGACGGTCCGCCCGTGGCAACGCCAATTGGTAAATCTGAGCGCCGCCGATCACCACCACCTCGTCGTGCCCTTCCACCATCACCAGATGTCCGGCCAGTTCCAGCGCCTGGTCCAGGTCCGCCACCACCTTGGCACCCGGCGCCGAATAGTCCGGCTGGCGGGTGATCACGATGTTGGTGCGCCCGGGCAGCGGCCCTTTGAGGGATTCCCAGGTGTTGCGCCCCATGATGATGGGCTTGCCGAACGTCACCCGTTTGAAATACTTGAGGTCATTGGGCAGGTACCAGGGCAAGGCGTTGTTGCGCCCAATCACGTTATTGGCGGCTTTGGCGGCCATCATGGCCAAACGAAACGTCATGCTGATTCCTTAATTGCGCGGCGAGGGGCCTCACACCGCGATCGGCGCCTTGATGCCGGGATGCGGGTCGTACCCGTCGAGGGTGAAGTCCTCGAACCGGAAGGCATAGAGGTCACGGACCGACGGGTTCAGCGTCATGGTCGGCAGCGCGCGGGGCGCGCGGGCCAGCTGCGTGTCCGCCTGTTCCACATGGTTGCTGTAGAGGTGCGCGTCGCCGAGGGTGTGCACGAACTCGCCCGGGCGCAGGTCGCAGACCTGGGCGATCATCAGCGTCAGCAGGGCGTAAGAAGCGATGTTGAACGGCACCCCCAGGAAGATATCGCCGCTGCGCTGATAGAGCTGGCAGCTCAGCTTGCCGTCCGCCACGTAGAACTGGAACAGGCAGTGGCACGGCGGCAACGCCTGACGGCCGTTGGCCGCGTTCTGCTGAGGCGACAGGCGGGGGTCCGGCAGTACCGCCGGGTTCCAGGCACTCACCACCAGCCGGCGTGAATCCGGATTGCGACGGATCTCCGCCACCACTTCGTCGATCTGATCGATGACGCCGCCGTCCACGGTGGGCCAGCAACGCCATTGCTCGCCGTAGACCGGGCCCAGGTCGCCGTCCGGGGTGGCCCATTCGTCCCAGATACTGACGCCGTTTTCCTTCAGGTAGCGAATATTGGTGTCGCCGGCCAGAAACCACAGCAGCTCATGGATGATCGATTTCAGGTGCACCTTCTTGGTGGTCACCAGGGGAAAGCCCTCGGCCAGATCGAACCGCATCTGGTGGCCGAACAGCGAATAGGTGCCGGTGCCGGTGCGGTCGCCCTTGTAGGTGCCCTCGTGGCGGGCCCGATGCAGCAGATCCAGATATTGCTTCATGCCGTCAGCCTCTCTTCATTACCGTGTCATCGCCGGGCGATCGTCGTGTTTGTAGGCCCAGGCGATCATGGCGGCGCCGATCACGATCATGGGAATGCTCAGCAGCATGCCCATGGTCAGCCAGCCGCCGGCCAGATAGCCGATGTGCGCGTCCGGCTCGCGGAAGAACTCCACGAAGGTACGCGACAGGCCATAGCCCACCCCGAACAGGCCGGTCACCGCCCCCGCCGGGCGCGGCCGCGCCGAGTACAGCCACAGCACCAGGAACAGCACGATGCCTTCCAGGAAAAATTCATAGAGTTGCGACGGATGACGGGCCACGCCCATCGGGTCGGACGGGAACACCATGGCCCAGGGCGCGTCCGAGGGCCGCCCCCACAATTCGCCATTGATGAAATTGCCGAAGCGGCCAGCGCCCAGGCCGATGGGCACCACCGGCACGGCGAAATCGGCCACCGCGAAATAGCGCTTGCCGAACTTGCGGGCCAACAGCCAGAAGGCGAACAGCACGCCCAAGGCGCCACCATGGAAACTCATGCCGCCGGTCCAGATCGCGAACAGCCAGAGCGGGTCGTCCAGAAATTTTCCGAAGTTATAAAACAGCACATAGCCGACCCGACCGCCCAGGATCACGCCCAGCGCCACGTAGAACACCAGGTCGCTGACCTGGTCGCGGGTCCAGCCGCTGTCCGGACGCCCAGCCCGCCAGATCAGCAGGCACCAGCCGCCGACGAAGCCGATCAGGTACATCAGGCCGTACCAATGAACCTGCAAGGGACCCAGCGCTATCGCCACCGGGTCGATCTGGGGAAACTCCATGCCAATACTCCGTCAGCACGGCCCGGGCGGGCCGCGTCAGTTCAGTATCAATTCCACGCCGATCACGATCAGCACGGCGGCGAAAATGCGCCTCAGGGTGGCCGAGGGTAACCGATGGCTGAGCCGCGCCCCCACCCGCGCCATGGGAAAACTGGTCACCACGATGGCCAGAGCCGCGGGCAGGTACACATAACCCAGACTCCACGGCGGCAATTCGGTTCGCCCCCAGCCGGTGGCCACGAAGCCAGCGCTGCCGGCCAGGGCGATGGGCAGACCACAGGCGGCCGAGATCGCCACCGCGTTCTGCATCGGCAGGCGGCACCAGGACAGAAAGGGTACCGTGAGCGAACCGCCGCCGATACCGAACAAACTGGAAATACCGCCGATCACGGTGCCGACGCCGGCCAGACCGAAGCCGCCGGGCAGGCGTTCGGGCACGCCCCCGCCGGTGTGCACCGCGCGCCGGCGGCTGAACAACATCTGCGCGGCGATCAGTATCGCGAAAATACCGAACAGGCGGGTCAGCATCTCGCCGGACAGCCTGTCGGCGATCACCGCGCCGATCAGCGCGCCGACCACGATGCCCACGGCGAGCCGCCAGGCCAGCGACCAGCGCACATAGCCGGCGCGGTGATGGGCGCGCACGGAACTGCCCGCAGTGACGATAATGGTCGCCAGGGACGTGCCCACCGCCATCTGCGCCACCACGGCGTCATCGAAACCCAGCGCCTGGAAAAGATAGATCAGCGGCGGCACGATCACCACGCCGCCACCCAGACCCAGAGCGCCGCCCAACAAACCGGCGAACACACCGATCAGGGCACAGGCCAGGGCGCTGACCAATAGAAACGTCATTCATGTCCCCTGCCGCTAATGGCGGTTATGCTAAGGCCTGTTTACGTTAAATGCGATGGCTGAGTGCCGTCCCACGACCCCGGTTCTCCGATGTGCATTGTATTATTCGACTGGCGCCCGAACGCGCCCACGCCCCTCTCCGTGGCCGCCAACCGCGATGAGTTTCACGCCCGCCCCACCGAATCCGCCCGCTGGCGTGGCGACGTCTTCTGCGGCCTGGACATTCGCGCCGGCGGCACCTGGCTGGGCATCCACCGCGACGGCCGCTTCGCGGTGATCACCAATTTCCGTGAGCCGATCGCCGAACCCGGCGGCGGCGAGCGCTCCCGGGGGCTGCCGCCCCAGGCCTTTCTGGAAAGCCGCGACACGCCGGAAGCCTTTTGCGTCGCCCTGGCGGAAGAGCAGCACCACTATGCCGGGTTCAATTTACTGGTCGGTGACCGCCGCACGATCTGGTATCTGAGCAACCGGGGCGCCGCGCCCCGG
>JBFJUC010000128.1:0-7303 GCA_041624875.1 Alcanivorax sp. | reverse complement strand
TGGAGCGGGAAACGAGATTCGAACTCGCGACCCCAACCTTGGCAAGGTTGTGCTCTACCAGCTGAGCTATTCCCGCTTTTTTCCGGCGCCGGGTTGCCCCGAACGCGAAGCCGCATTCTACCCGAGCACCGGTCTCTGTCAAGACTGTTTTTGCTGCCGATTCAATATCTTGGACAAACTTTACGCAGTTGCGCCGGGGGCTGCACGGCGCCCCGTTTACGAACCGTCCCGGTCGCCGCCCGGGTTGGTGAATTGCGGTATCGCCGCGCGCAAATAAGAGAACATGGACCACAGTGTCAGCGCCGTGGCCAGGTACAAACAGCCGTAACCCAGCCACAGACCCGGCGTCATCAGAATATCGCCGTCCACGCCGTGGGCCGGCTTGAGCCCCAACAACAGCGTGATCGCCACCATCTGCATAACGGTTTTGATCTTACCGATGGAGCTCACCGCCACGCGGGCGCGCTGGCCCAGTTCCGCCATCCATTCGCGCAGGGCGGAAACCGTGATCTCCCGGGATACGATCACCATCGCCGGCACCGCGAACCAAACGCTGGCGTGGGTCTGCACCAACATCACCAGGGCCACCGCGACGATCAGCTTGTCCGCCACCGGATCCAGGAAGGCCCCGAACGGGCTGGTCTGGCCGAGACGCCGAGCCAGGTAGCCGTCCAGCCAGTCGGTCAGGCCGGCGGCCAGGAACAGCGCCGCGGCAAGCAGGTCGCTCCACCCGAAAGGCAGGTAAAACACCGCCACCAGCACCGGGATGGTGGCCACCCGGATAAGCGTGAGAATGTTGGGCAGGTTAAGAATGGGAGCGTGCTTGGACATGGACAACTTCTATGCCGTCGGCGGAAAACGCGAGTATAACGGAAAGCGGCGCCGGCCTCATTGTTGAAACGGTCGCGTCGACGGAATCGCCGCGAATTATTCGTGAAACCAGTTGTACAGCGTTTCCGCGGTCTGGGCATTAATGCCCTCCACCCGGGCCAGCTCTTCCCGGGACGCGTTACGCAGCTGCTTCAAACCACCGAAATGGTTCAACAGCGCCTTGCGCCGCTTCGGCCCGACGCCAGGAATGTCTTCCAGGCCGGAACGTCGCGCCTTGCCGCGCCGGGCTCGATGGCCAGTGATCGCGAAGCGGTGCGCCTCGTCGCGCACTTGTTGTAGCAGATGCAGCGCGGCGTGGGCGCCGCCGGGTACCAGCTCACGGCCGTCCGGCAGGTACAGCACTTCCAGACCCGGACGCCGGCTCGGCCCCTTGCCGATGCCCATCACCAGCACCTGGTTGTCCAGATGCAGGCTCTGGATCACCTCGAAACTGCGCTGCATCTGTCCCTTGCCGCCATCGATGAGCAACAGGTCCGGCAGCTTCGCCTCCTCCTTGACCACCCGCTGGTAGCGACGCCGCACCGCCTCTTCCAGGGCTTCGTAGTCGTCTCCGCCGTGCTCCGGACTGACATGGAAGCGACGGTAGTCCGCCTTGCGCGCGCCCTGCTGATCGAACACCACGCAGGACGCCACCGCCCGCTCGCCCTGGGTGTGGCTGATATCGAAGCACTCAATGCGGCGAATCGACGTGTCCGCTTCGAGCAGCGTCTCCAGCGCGTGAAAACGCTGTTCGAGGTGTTCGCGGGCGGCCAGATCGGTGTGCAGCGACTGCTCCGCATTCGTGCGGGCCATGTTCAGCCAGGCCTGGCGCTGGCCGCGCACCCGGGCGGCCAGCCGGATGCGGCGGCCGAGTTGGGTTTCCATCGCTTCCTGCAACGCTGCCTGTCCCGGTAGCGCGCCGGGCAGCACGATTTCCCTGGGAATCGACTGGTCGTCGCGCTCCCCCAGATAATACTGAGCCAGGAAGGCTTCCAGGATCTCATCGCTGTCTTCCTCGCCACGGGTGTCGGGCCGGAAACTGCGGTGGCCGAGCACCCTGCCCTGGCGCACCATCAGCACTTCCACCACCGCCAACCCATGGCGCACGGCGATCGCCACCGCGTCCACGTCGCCGCCCCGGTCGGTTTCCACGTTTTGCTTTTGCTGCACCGCCTGGATGGCGGCCAGTTGATCGCGCAGTTCCGCCGCCCGCTCGAAATCGAGCTGCTCGGCGGCGTTCTCCATCTGCTCGGTGAGGTGGTCGCTGACCTGACGGCTGCGGCCGGAAAGAAAATCCATCGCCATGCGCACCTGCTCGGCGTACGCCTCGCGGCTGACGAACTCCACGCAAGGCGCGGTGCAGCGCTCAATCTGATATTGCAGGCAGGGGCGCGTGCGGTTGCGGAAAAAGCTGTCCCGGCAATTGCGTACGCGGAACACCTTTTCCACCAGTGCCAGGGTTTCGCGGACACTGCCGGCGCTGGGATAAGGGCCAAAATAGCGGCTGCCAGGCCGGCGCTTGCCACGGTGGAAGGTAATACGCGGGTAGTCGTCCGCGGTAGTGATCTTGATGTAGGGGTAGGACTTATCGTCGCGCAGCAGAATATTGTACGGCGGGCGCAGGGATTTGATCAGCGACTGCTCGAGCAGCAGCGCTTCCGCCTCGCTGGCGGTCACGGTGGTCTCCACCCCGGCGATACGGCTCACCAGCGCGCGCGTTTTGGCGCCCGTGACGTTCTTCTGGAAATAGGAATTCAGCCGGGCACGCAGATCCCGGGCCTTGCCCACGTAGAGCACCGTGCCATCGCCGTCCAGCATCCGGTAGACACCGGGCCTGCGGGCACAATGGGCGAGAAACTGCTTGGCGTCGAATTGCGGCAAGGCCACTCCGGGGTCGGCGAACGACAGGCTGCATAGGATCGGCACTGGCGCGATACTGTCAAGCCCGCGCCGATCTTTTTGGCCCCGGCCGGCCCCTCACTCAGGCCGGGTTGGCTTCGTCGGCGTCCACCATGCCGTGGCGCACCGCCACCAGGGCCATCTCCACATCGCTGCTGATGCCCAACTTGTCGAAAATACGGTAGCGGTAGGTATTCACTGTCTTCGGCGACAGACACAGCTGATCGGCCACGTCCTGCACCTTATGGCAGTTGACGATCAGGATCATGATCTGCAGTTCGCGCTCGGAGAGCATGTCCAGCGGCGCGTCCGGGGTCGGCACGAAAGGCCGGAGCGCCATTGCCTGGGCGATTTCCGGGCTGATGTAGCGTTGCCCGGTGCTCACCACCTTGATCGCCCGCACCATTTCTTCCAGATCGGCACCCTTGCTCAGATAGCCGGCGGCGCCGGCGTGCAGCAAGCGCGAGGGGAAGGGCTCGTCCTCGCAGACGGTCACGGCGATCACCCGCAGGCCGTCGTCCTGGCGCAACATCCGCCGGGTCGCCTCGAGCCCCCCGATGCCCGGCATCTTGATATCCATCAGCACCACGTCCGGGCTCAACTCGCGGGCCAGACGCACCGCTTCCTCCCCACAGTCGGCCTGGCCGACCACGCGAATCCCTTCCTGATCACCGAGCATGCGGGTGATGCCGGTCCTTACCAAATCGTGGTCGTCGACCACCAGTACTTTTATCATTTTATCCTCCCCACTTAGCGTCCTTGATAGTGGATGTGTTTGAACCGTCCAAGCCTAGCGCGCCCGGGCCACGATGCCTAGTGGGGGCCGTCACGATTCAACCATGGTCGCATTGACGTCCGCTGGCGTGAGGGGTAATTCTGAAATCCGGCCAAATCTCACAACAAGGACAAGACCGATGAGCGCGATTCTGCTTTTGGTTCTGGGCCTCGGCGGCATGGCCGCCGGCTATTTCGTCTACTCCCGCTTTATCGCGGATAAAATCTACAAGCTCGATCCGGATTTCCGCACCCCGGCCCACGAGTTCGAGGACGGGGTCGACTTCGTGCCCACCAATCGCTTCGTGCTCTGGGGCCACCACTTCACCTCGGTGGCCGGGGCCGCGCCCATCGTCGGGCCCGCCATTGCGGTAATCTGGGGCTGGCTGCCGGCCTTTCTCTGGGTGGTTCTTGGCACCATCTTCTTCGCCGGCGTCCATGACAGCGGCGCGATCTGGGCGAGCGTGCGCAACCGGGCCAAGTCGGTGGGTTCGCTCACCGGCGAGGTGGTCGGTGGGCGCGCGCGCAGCGTGTTCATGATCGTCATCTTCCTGGTCCTGCTGATGGTCAACGCGGTGTTCGGGGTGGTGATCGCCAAGCTGCTGATCAACAACCCCGGTGCCGTGGTGCCGGTGTGGGGCGCCATCGCCGTGGCCCTGGTGATCGGCCAACTGATCTACCGCCGCAAGATCGGCCTGGGCCTGGTCTCGGTGGTCGGCGTGGCGGCTCTGTACGCGCTGATCTACATCGGCCCCTCGGTGCCGGTGACCCTGCCGGAAAGCACCGCCGGCCTGTCCGCCAACGCCCTGTGGATTCTGCTTCTGTTCGGTTACGCGGCGATCGCTTCGCTGCTGCCTGTGTGGGTGCTGCTGCAGCCCCGGGACTATATCAACGGCTTGCAATTGTTTGTTGGCCTGATTCTGCTGTACGGCGCGGTGATCATCGCCAGCCCCACCGTGGTGGCCCCGATGATCAACTTCGGTGTTCCCGAGGGCACCCCCTCCATGCTGCCACTGTTGTTCGTGACCATCGCTTGCGGCGCGATCTCCGGCTTCCACGGGCTGGTGGCTTCGGGCACCACCTCGAAGCAGCTGGATAAGGAAACCGACGCCCGTTTCGTCGGCTATTTCGGCGCCGTGGGCGAAGGCGCCCTGGCGCTGGCCGCGATCATCGCCGCCACCGCCGGCTTCGCCTCGCTGTCGGACTGGCAGGCGGTCTACACCTCGTTCGGCCAGGGCAGCCTGACCGCTTTCGTGGACGGCGGCGCCTTTATTCTCGCCGCCGGCACCGGCATGGAGGCCACCGTGGCGGCAACGCTTCTCACGGTAATGGCGGCACTGTTCGCCGGCACCACCATGGACACCGGCCTGCGCCTGCAGCGCTATATTTTCCAGGAATGGGGCGAGATTTATAACATCGGCTGGATGCGCAAGGCGCTGCCGGCCACCCTGCTTTCCGTGGCCAGCTGCCTGATTCTGGCGTTCGGCGCCGGCGGCGCGGACGGCTCCGGCGGGCTGCTGATCTGGCCGCTGTTCGGCACCACCAACCAGCTGCTGGCCGGTCTGACCCTGCTGGTGATCACCGTGATGCTGGTGCGCCGCGGCCGGCCCACCTTCTATACGCTGGGTCCGCTGGTGTTCCTGTTGGTGATGACCCTGGCCGCGCTGCTGATGCAACTGCGCGACTTCTACCAGAAAGAGAATTGGTTCCTGCTGGGTCTGGATCTGGTGGTGCTGGTGGCGGCGGTGCTGGTGACCCTGGAATGCGTGGCCGCGCTGCGCCGTGCCAAGGGCGCCGCGAATGACGAGACCGCCCCGTGAGCAACCAGCAACCGGCGGTGCGCCTGATCAGTCGGCTGCGCCGCTGGTACCGACGCGCCGGCGACCTGGGCGTGGCGTATTACAACGCGCCCTACCGCGCCGCCATCGCCCGGGCCCGGCGGGACGAGGAGGATCTGTTCATGCTGATGGTATTCTCCGAGACCCTCGGTATTCCCAATCCGGCCACTTGGTACACGCTGGAGCTGCAGCCACTGCTGCTGGACCGCTTCCACGACTGGCACAAACGCATGGGCATGCCCCACTCGCCCCTCGACCACTTCCGCTGCTGCTAATCCATGCCGGAGCCCAACATCGATACACCTCTGGACATCGACACCCTGCTGCGTGAGCGCCGCCTGCTGATGGTGGGCGGCAAGGGCGGCGTCGGCAAAACCACCGTGGCCTCGGCCCTGGCATTACGCGCCGCTGCCCTGGACCGCCAGGTGTTAGTAGTGTCCACCGACCCGGCGCACAGCCTGGCGGACGCCTTCGACCACGAGATCGGCGACCGGGAAACCGCCCTGGCGGCCAACCTGACCGGCCTGGAGATCGACCCGGACAGCGAGGTGGACGCCCACCTGGAACGGGTGCGCGCGCAGATGGCCCGGTTCGCCGGCGCCGACCAGCGTCCGGAGCTGGAGCGCCAGCTGCGCCTCAGCCGCCAGTCACCGGGGGCCCAGGAAGCAGCCCTGCTGGAGCGCATCACCACCCTGATTGATCAGCAGGACCGTTTCGATCTGATTATTTTCGACACCGCCCCCACTGGCCACACCCTGCGGCTGCTCAGCCTGCCGGAACTGATGGCCGCCTGGAGCGAGGGGCTGCTCAAGCAAAACCGGCGCACCGAACAGTTGGGCAAGGTACTCGGTCATCTCACGCCGGGGCGGGACCTGGAAAGCCCGCTGGGTGAACCGCAGGACCGGGAACTGGAAGGGCTGGACGAGCGGGCCCGGGCGCTGGCGGCGCCGCTGCTGGAACGCCAGCGACGCTTTCACCGGGCGCGCCGGCGGCTGCAGGACACCGACGACACTGGCTTTGTGTTCGTGCTGACCCCGGAGCGGCTACCGATCCTGGAAACCGAGCGCGCCGTGGCCAGCCTCGGCGAGGCCAGAATCCCGGTGGCCGGAATGATCATCAACCGGGTGTTGCCGGACCAGGTGGAGGGCGCCTTCTTCCGCGCCCGCCGGGAGCGGGAGCACCGGCTGATGGCGGACATCGACCAGCGGCTGGGCGCCTTGCCGCGCCTCAACCTGCCGCTGCTGGCCGACGATATTCAGGGACGCGCCTCGCTGGAGGCGTTCGCCGAGCGCTTCAGCCGGCCACGTTGAAGAGTTTGACGTCGGGCCGGCCGGCCAGCAGGTCTTTCAAACCGTCGCCCAGGCCTTTCATGTTTTCGCGGTGCGCGTCCAGTGCCGCCTGATCGTTGTACTGCTCATAGATCATCACGGTGTCACCGTCGTCCACGGACTGGTGAACGGTGTAGCCGTGATTGCCCTCTTCCTTACGGACTTCCACGGCGATGCGGCTCATCTCAGCGGCGAGCGCGTCGCCCTTGCCGGGTTGGGCGGTGAGGATAGCTACGATACCGAGCATGGTGATTCCTTTTTTTGTTTATGGAATGAAATTCTAAAAAACAGAAATGCCATGCTGGCATAGGGGCCAGGACGCGGCCATGGGGTTTTGCGTCGTGGATTGGGGTGGAAAGGACTTGGGAAACAACTCGAGTGAGCAGGTCCTGGGAGCGTACGTCGAGGAACTTAGTGTTTGCTGAGAGGCTTGGGCGCGCTTTGCGCGCGCCGAGAGGGTGGGATTATTCGCCGGCTACGCCGGCTCACCCCTTCGGGGCCGCCGCCAAAGGCGGCGTTCTGCGCCGGCCTCCGGCCGGCTTGTTGAACCGGTGGGTTCAAATTAGACCACCCTCTCCGCCAGACGCGGACATA
>JBFJUC010000127.1:0-7352 GCA_041624875.1 Alcanivorax sp. | reverse complement strand
GTGTCCGTTGATCCGGTCTGTCATGGTCTGGTCTCCGTCATCACTCTGTCGGTGATTCGTTCACCGATGCGTAAACTGCGTAATAGCTCTAGCACATTTTCCTTGTGGGTGTAATTAAAGACCACCGGCAGCCCGTTTCGTCGCGGATTGGTACCGCGAATGTGCACAGCGGCGTCGAGCCAGCCGTCGTCGGCCATGTCCACCTCCGCGCTGAACCGCTCCACGCGCAGCGGATTGAGCGCGTCCAGCGCGATCGATACCGCCCGGTTGGATTCCGCCATCGCCTGGGTGCCCGCCGCCGGCAGCAACGCCAGTGACAATGGCGTCTCGTTGGCCAGCCGACCGTCGCGCACCGCCACGCTCTCGCGCGCCAGGCGTAACGGTATATAACCGCCCACCTCGCCGGTCAGACTGACCACCGCCTTGTTCTGCAACGCCGCCAACTGACTCAGCTCAATGCCGGTGAGCACCACCGGCTGCCACTGCGAGGACGGCCAACGTAACCGGGGCGCGCGCACTTCGCCACCCAGAACCCCAGCGCTGATTTTCTCGAACCGCCATTGATCCAGATCGGTTTCCACGCCCATGCGCACCTCGGTGACCGGCACGCCCACGTCCAGGTTGGCGAGTGTCAGCGGCTCACGGCTACGAAGGCTCGGCGCCTGCCCCTGGCGCCAGTCCAGCGCCAGATCGGCGTCAAGACCGCGCGCCTGGATGCTCCCCCAATCCAGCGACAACTCTTCGCCCTGCAGGGTACCGTCGATCTGAAAGGCGTCCCGCCACTGCCAGCGACCGTCCACCACCAGCTGCCCGGCGCGGGTGGTCAGCGGCAGCCCGCGGCTCATCGCCGGCACCAGCGGCGAGCGGCCCTGCACCGTGCCGCTCAAACCGGCACCACCCTGACGACCGCGCATGGCTACCCGGGTGCCCCACTGCGCCACGGACAGATCCGCCTGGAAAGCGGCGCCATCGAGGCGGGCGCTGCCGGTCACGGGCGGCAGGGTCCAGCGTTCCGCCACCAGACCTTCGGCGCGCACGTCCATGGCACCGGTGGGCCCGCCCTCACCGATCACCAGCGGCTCGCTGACGCGCAGCGTCAGCGGTTTGACCAGGCGCGTGCCGCTTACCGCGCCGCCCACGGACAACCGGCTGCCGGCCAGCAGGCTCAGGCTGTGGTCCCAGCGCCAGCGCCCCTCGGCCGTTACCGGCCCGCCCTGGCCGAGCGTCGGCACCAGGCTATAGAAGTGTTCGCCGCTGGCCTCGACCCGGCCCGTCCAGACGCCGTCTTCCAGTACGCCGCTGAGCCTGCCCCGGAACGGCACGCTCTGGTAGCGGCCCTCCACGCTGGCCTGGAACGGCCACTGGGGCGGGCGCAGCCCGTCCACCGGCAGCCGTGCCGTCACGTCCAGATCGGCGGATTTCAGGCGCAGCCGGGCCGGCTCGCCGCGCACCCCGGTGGGGCCGGCGTCGCCCGTCCAGCCGCCGCTGACCCGGTAACCCTGCCAGCGCCCGTCCACGGTGACGGCGCCGCGCCACTGCAGATCATTGGGTCGCCAGGCGAGGCCGCTTTCCGTGGTCTCTAAAGTGAGCTCCCGCCACACCAGCGACAGCGGCACGCTGGCCTGGCCCTGCATGGCCAGCGGCGCGGTGACCGGCTCGCGCAGTCGCACCGTCAGGTCCTCGGCGAGCCCGCGGATGTCGAACGGCGACACCGTTACCTCACCGTCCCGCCAACGGAACGCCACCTCACCACCGAGACCCTCGCTGAGCGACAGGCTGCCCTGCCCTTGGCCCAGTCGCGCCGCCTCACTGCTCAGCGCCAAGGCGGCCCGGCCCTGGGGACCGTTGGCCATCAGGCGACCGTCCGCCTGCACCAGCGCCGCGCCTTCGCCACGGGCCTCCAGATCCTCGCCGGGGCTCACCACCCAGCCGGCGCCCACGGCCAGCGGTTCGTCCAGCCCGGCGCGCAGCCGCCAGGCGTCGCCCTGCCATTGGCCACGCACGGTGACATTGCCGCGCGGCCCGGGGATTTCCAAGCCCAGGTCCCGGCCCAGCAGCACCAGCTCCCCTGCGAAGTGCTCGGGGTCAGTCCAGTCACCGGGGAACCACAGGCCATCGCCCTGGACCCGCACCACGCCGGACAAACGCTGGTCCAGATGGCCGCCTTGCACCGTGCCGTCCACCCGCCAGCGGCCGCTGGCTCGGCGGTACTCGGCGCGGAGCCGGCTGTCGCGGAACTCTGCCCGCGCCCGCCAAGCGCCGTCGCGCTGGTTCAGGTTGACCATCACCGGCGGCAGATCGCGGTATTGCACCGCCCACACGGTGACTTCCAAGGCCGGTAAGGAAGGGATGTCGGTGAGACCGTCCGACGCCGGGTCGGCGTCGTCGGGGCAGGCGTGGATGCCCAGGGTGTCGATGCCCAGGGTAAGCGGGCGCAGCGCCGACAACCGCACGCCGCGCGCTTCTATGGGCCGGCAGCCGTCTGTTTCTTGCCAAACCGCGTCCAGGGTCAAGCCGTTGCGCCAGCCCGGGCCCTGCCAGTGCCAGCCGGCCAGCCGTATCGCCAGGGCCGCGAGCAGCACGGCCAGTAACAAACCCGCCGCGATCAGAAGCGGCAGCAGCCAGACCAGCCGCTTGCCGGGAAACCGTTTCGCCATCAACAATTCGACCTTTTTCCCTGGTCAGCAGTAAAGGGAAAGGATGGCGGTTTCACGTCCGGAAATACAGGCCTTTACACCTCAGGCGCGGGCGAACGCGGCCAGGTGCTGGTCGGCGCCGCCGAACAGGCCGTCAATCGCGGTGATCCGCTTGAAGTAATGCCCCACCGCCAGCTCGTCGGTCATCCCCATGCCGCCGTGCAGCTGCACCGCTTCCTGGGCGATGTGCCGGCCGGCGCCGCCGATGCGGGCCTTCAACGCGTGCACCGCCTGGCGCGCATCGCCATGGCCTTCCAGGGTTTTCAGGGTGGCCGCCAACAACAGTGAACGAGTCTGCTCCAGGGCCATGAACATGTCCGCCATGCGGTGCTGCAGCACCTGAAAACTGCCGATCGGCACGCCGAACTGTTTGCGGGTTTTGCTGTATTCGACGGTGTCGTCCAATAGCACCGACAGCGCGCCCACGGCTTCCGCACCCAGAGCCAGAATCGCTTCGTCGAGCACCTCACGGACCGGCTCGAGCGCGGCGTCTTTCGGAAAAATCAGCGTGTCGGCGGACAAGCGCACCTCGTCGAGCTGTAATTGCGCCGCCCGGTGACCGTCCACCAAACGATGCGGGGTCAATGTCACGCCCTGGCTGGTCGGGTCGAGCATGAACAACGACAGGCCGTACTGATCGCCGGGCCGGCCATCGGTCCGTGCCAGCACCAGAATACGGTCCGCCCGATCGCCGTTGAGCACCAGTATCTTGCGGCCGCTCAACACAAAGTCGCCGCTTTCTTCGCGCGCTTGCAGCGCGGTGTTTTCAGCGGCGAACACACGCTCCTGCTCATCCACCGCCAGTGCCAGCTGCACGTCGCCCGCCACCAGGTCCGGCACATAGCGGGCCCGCCAGCCGGCGTCGGCCCGGCGCAGCACACCGCCGCCCAGTACCACGGTCGCCAGGTAGGGCGCGGTCACGCGGCCGCGCCCCAGCTCTTCCAGCAACACCATGGTTTCCACCAGACCGGCACCGAGGCCCCCGTCATCCTCGCCAAACGGCAGCGCCAGCCAGCCCAGCTCGGCGAACTGCCGCCAAACGGTTTCAGCCTGGTACCCGCCCTGCACAAAACGGCGCGCGCTGTCGGCCAGCATTTGCTGCTCATCGCTCAGGGAAAAATTCATGCTTGTGCTCCTTTCGTCGCCGTTACAGACCCAGTACCGCCTTGGCGATAATGCCGCGCTGCACCTCGTTGGAACCGCCGTAAATGGAACAGGCCCGCGCATTAAGATAGGACGCCATGGCGGTCAGCGCATACTCCGGACCCAGGGGCTCATCGCCGCCGCCGGGGACCAGGGCCCGCGGCTGCCAGACCAACGCCTGGCTGCCCAGGGTCTCAATGCCCAGCTCGGTGACCCGCTGCTGCAGTTCGGTGCCGAGAATCTTGGTCATCGACGACAGCGCGCCCGGATCCTTACCCGCCGACAGCGCCGACTTGATGCGCTTTTCCGTGAAGGACAGCGCCAGCACCTCGCTTTCACAGGCCGCCACCTTGTGCGCCCAGACCGGGTCGTCGCGCAGGCTGCCACCGCTGGCGGTGGTCTGCCGCGCGGCGATCTGCTTGAGCCGCTGCAACTGCACGCCCAGCGCCGGCGCGTAGTCCTGCCCGCCGCGCTCAAAGGTGAGCAGGTACTTGGCCACGGTCCAACCGTCGTTCTCTTCCCCCACCCGGTTGCGCTTGGGTACCCGCACATTGTCGAAGAACACCTGGCACTGCTCCGGCACCTCGTCCAACCCGACAATCGGCTCCACGGTGATCCCGGGCGTGTTCATATCCAGCAGCAGAAAGGTGATGCCCGCCTGGGGCTTGCCGTCGCGGCGGGTGCGCACCAACAGGAACATGCGGTTGGCGTGGTGGGCGTAGGTGGTCCAGATCTTAGTGCCGTTGATCACATAGTCGTCACCGTCGCTCTCCGCGAAGGTCTTCAAGGACGCCAGATCGGAGCCAGCGCCGGGCTCAGAATAGCCCTGGCACCAGATATCCTCCCCGGAGAGGATGCGCGGCAGGTAATGCGCCTTCTGCGCCTCGGTGCCGAACCCGATCAGACACGGCCCGCACATCTGCAGCCCCATGGGAATCAGCGGCGGCGCCTCCGCGCGCACCAGCTCCTCGGCGAACACCGCGCGCTGACCGACACTCCAGCCAGTGCCGCCGTACTCCTTCGGCCAGTGCGGCGCCGCCCAGCCCTTTTCATGGAGGAGGCGCTGCCACGCCATCACCTCCTTCACCGGCGCGAACACCGAGGTGGTGCGACGGCCCGCCTCCAGAATCTCGTTAGTCAGCGATGCATCCAGGAACGCACGCACTTCCTCACGGAAGTGCCGTTCCTGCTCGGGTACTTTCAAGTCCATGGTTCACCCCGGTGGCACGTTGGTTGGCCAGCATAAAACCAGCGGATTTAAGAGGCACTGTCCTCAAACACCGGCGGCCTGACGGAAACGGTCAGGACCGGCATTCCGGCCCCAACTCTACCCGGGTCGGCGCCGCCCCGACTCGGCGAAACGGACGAGGTTGGCCATTTACTCTAGTCGCGGTGGAGGGAAAAGGTAAGCAACGGATGAGGGGCACTGGAAACGAAAAAGGGCCAGTCACCCGCAGGCGACTGGCCCTCTTCGTTTTATTTGGTCGGGACGGAAGGATTCGAACCTTCGACCCCTTGCACCCCATGCAAGTGCGCTACCAGGCTGCGCTACGCCCCGAAATTGTGTGGCTCCGCCCGGGGAAGGTTCAGTGCGGCGAAGCGGCGGGAATCATAACGGATTCCCCTGTCGGATGGAACCCGGAATCCGCACCCGTTGGCGCGGATGCTCAGGAGTTGAGCAGGCCGGGTTCAGGGATGGCGGACGCTGTTGATGCGGTCCGCGTTGAGCACGTCCAGCACGTCTTCCAGTTCGACGATCATCTGCTTGATCATCTGATGGTAGCGGGTGGACTGCTCCACGTTAGCGTCGCCGGAAAGCTGCTGACGGGCGCCGCCGATGGTGAAGCCCTGCTCGTAGAGCAGGCCCCGGATCTGGCGGATGGTGAGCACGTCCTGGCGCTGGTAGTAGCGGCGGTTGCCGCGGCGCTTTACCGGCTTGAGCTGGGGAAATTCCTGCTCCCAGTAGCGCAGCACGTGCGGCTTCACGTCGCACAGCTCGCTGACCTCACCAATGGTGAAGTAGCGCTTGCCGGGGATCGCCGGCAGTTCGTCGTTATGACTGGGTTCGAGCATAGTCTTCCACCCGCTGTTTCAGTTTTTGCCCGGGACGGAAGGTGACCACGCGGCGCGCGGAGATCGGAATCTCTTCCCCGGTTTTCGGGTTCCGGCCGGGGCGCTCGCTTTTGTCGCGCAGGTCGAAGTTACCGAATCCGGAGAGCTTCACCGGCCGGTTCTCGGCCAGTGAGTCTCGAATCTGCTCGAAGAACATCTCCACCAGTTCCTTGGCTTCGCGCTTGTTAAGACCGAGCTCCTCGAACAGCCGGTCGGCCATGTCTGCTTTGGTCAACGCCATTGGAAATGCCTCAATCCAGGCCCTTTCTTCAGTCCCTGAGGGTCGCCTTAAACTGTTGTTTTAACTGAGATACTACCGCTTCAACCAGGTCGTTGACCTGAGCGTCCTTAAGAGTGCGCGAAGGATCCTGGAAGGTCAAGGTCAAGGCCAGGCTTTTACGTCCGGCCGCGATATTGTCGCCCTGATAGAGGTCGAAAATATGCACCTGACGGAGGCGCTCGTCGCAGGCCTGGTGGGCGGCGGCGACCAGGTCGCCGGCGGGCACGTCGGCATCGACCACGAAGGCCAGGTCGCGCTGCACGCGGGGCTGGTCGGAGACCGGTTCAAAATGCGGCAGACGGCCCAACCGCAGGGGCTCCAGAGCCAGTTCGAACAGGTACAGACCCTTGGGCAGGTCCAGCTCCGCCGCCAGGCGCGGGTGCAGGCGGCCAAGGTGGCCCACGGTGCGGCCATCCCGGGTGACTTCGGCGCACTGGCCGGGGTGCAGCGCCGGGTGGCTGCCCGGCTGGAACGCGAAGGCCTCCGGCTGCGACAGAGCCAGCAGCGCTTCCACATCCCCTTTCAGGTCGTAGAAGTCCACCGGGCGGGGTTTGCCCTCCCAGTGGGCGGGCTGGGCGCTGCCGTAGAGCAGGCCGGCGACCATCGGTTCCTGGGCCAGGCCGTCCGCGCCGGGCACGAAGCGCAGGCCGGTCTCGAACAGGCGCAGGCGGCTGCACTGGCGGTTAACGTTGCGCTCGGCGGCACTCAGCAGGCCGGCAATCAGGCCGGTGCGCATCACACCCAGGTCGGCGGAGATCGGGTTGAGCAGCGCCAGCGGGGCGTGGTCCGGGTCCACCTTGGCCTGCAGTTCCGGGGCCACAAAGCTGTAGGTGATGGCTTCCATATAGCCGCGGTCACGCAAAGTGTCGCCCAGGCGGCGCAGCGGCAGTTCTTTCTCCGGGGCGGGGTCGCCGGCGGGGGTGCCGGCGGGCACGCGGCTGGGCAGGTTTTCGTAGCCGTGCACGCGGGCCAGCTCTTCGATCAGGTCTTCCTGGATCGCCATGTCGAAGCGCCAGCTGGGGGCGCGCACCGACCACTGGCCGGCGCCGGTTTCGGTCACCGTCATACCCAGGCGCTCCAGGATGTCGACGATGTTGGCGTCGTCCAGGGGCGCGCCCAGC